>CAQTPN010000207.1 GCA_948888345.1 uncultured bacterium
TTCCAAAGTAATTACACGTTTTC
Organism: uncultured bacterium; assembly: GCA_948888345.1. Lineage (GTDB taxonomy): Bacteria > Cyanobacteriota > Vampirovibrionia > Gastranaerophilales > Gastranaerophilaceae > MGBC122484. The sequence continues at coordinate 24 of CAQTPN010000207.1, forward strand.
TAAAATGATTTACTATAGCATGATCATGGGTAGATACAAGAATTGTAATCCCCCTCTGGTTTACCTGCTCCAATATCTGCATAACTTCCATAGAGTTTTTAGGGTCCAAATTCCCCGTAGGTTCATCTGCAATCAAAAGCGGCGGACCATTTACAATAGCGCGGGCAATAGATACTCTCTGCTGTTCCCCTCCTGATAATTCAGAAGGCTTTGATTTCGCCTTATCTTCAAGCCCAACCACTTTTAGAGCACCAAATACCCTTGCTTCAATCTCTTTGGATGATATACCCATAGTTCTTATAACGTATGCGATATTATCATAAACCGTGTGGCTTTGAAGCAATTTGTAATCCTGAAACACAATACCCATGCAACGTCTGAGGTTTGGAATTTTATTCGGATGCAAATTTGCAATATTGATTCCGCCAACTAAGACCTGCCCCCTTGTCGGCTTTTCTTCCATATATAAAAGCTTCATCAGGGTAGACTTTCCGGCACCGGAAGAACCTACAAGAAACACAAACTCCCCCGGGCTTATATGGGTTTTGACATTATATAATGCAAATTTATTTTTATATTGTTTAATTACGTCTTTCAGAATAATCATACTTTGTTTTCCAAATCTATTTATTTAAAAACTTTTTGATTTTTTTATACAGTTTTTCAGCCGTAAGGCCGTAATGTTCCATTAAAACTCTCTGCTCGCCGCTCTGGCCAAATACGTCGCTTGTTCCTATGCGAAAAACCTTGCAAGGATAATTTTCACTCAGGGTTTCACAAACAAGAGAGCCGACTCCACCTATAATACTGTGATTTTCAACCGTTACCACGTTTTTTGTTTTGATGGCAGATTGTATTAAATCTTCTTTTGCAAAAAACGGCTTAATTACCGGAATATGAAGGATTTCAGCCTTTATACCGTCATTTTCAAGAAATTTAGCAGCATTTAAGACTTCAATCAAGGTTTCTCCGTTTGTAGCAATTGTTACATCAGAGCCATCAGTTAGTTTAACAGCTTTTTTTGGATTAAATTTATAATTTTCTTCATCAAAAATAGTTTTCAAATTTGTTCTTGATACCCTGATATAGCAAGGACCATCTACCTCAAGTGCATATTTTACAGCCTGCTTTACTTCGTTATAATCAGACGGAATAATAACCGTCATATCCGGCAAGGAACGCATAAAAGAAACATCTTCAAGGGCTTGATGAGAAGCACCGTCCTCACCAACGGTTATCCCGCCATGGGTTGCAACAATTTTTACATTCAACCTGGGATAACATATTGAATTCCTTATCTGGTCAAGACATCTTGCAGTTGCAAACATCGCAAAGGTGCTGACAAACGGAATTTTTCCCGCTATTGCAAGACCTGCGGCAGTTGTCATCATATCTTGTTCCGCAATTCCTGAATTAAAAAATCTTTCGGGAAATTTTGAAGCAAATTTGCAGGTTTGAGTAGAGCAGCTTAAATCCGCATCCAGAACCACAATATTTTTATTCTTTTCACCGAGCTCCACAAGAGTCTCGCCGTAAGCATTTCTTGGAGATTTAACTTCATCAACTGTTTTTAAAATATTCAAAGCCATTATTTAAGTTCCTCCAAAGCAGCTTCAGCTTCATCGTTTTTGGGCACTTTGCCATGCCAGCCTGCATTATTTTCCATAAACGAAACACCTTTGCCCTTAATAGTATTTGCAATTACAAACACGGGCTTATCAGCCTTTTTTGCAAACAAAAGAGCTTCGGTTAATTCTTTTTCGCAGTGTCCGTCAACAGTTTTTACAATAAAGCCGAATGCTTCAAGTTTTTTATCAAGAGGCTCAAGAGATTTTACATCATCACAGGAGCCGTCTATCTGTAACTTATTCCTGTCTACAATTGCCACAAGATTATTAAGCTTTTTATGAGAAGCACTCATTAAAGCCTCCCATACGCTTCCTTCCTGCATTTCACCGTCACCAAGAAGGACATAGACCTTTGCGGGGTTTTTATCAAGCTTTAAACCAAGAGCAACACCGACTGCCATTGAAAGCCCTTGACCCAAAGAGCCTGTGCATGCTTCAATACCCTCTAAACCGTATCTTGTTGAAGGGTGGCCTTGAAGCCTTGAACCAAGCTTCCTAAAGGTAAGGAGTTCATCAGGATTAAAGAATCCGCAATGAGCAAGAACGCTGTATAAACAAGCACTTGCATGTCCTTTTGAGAGAATAAATCTGTCCCTTTTGTTGAAATCGGGAGATTTACTCCATTCAGGCGGAATATTTAAAATTTCACGATAAAGAACGGATAAAATTTCAACGCAAGATAAAGAACCGCCGGGGTGGCCTGATTTTGCAGTACAAATCATTTTTAAAATATCCTGCCTGATAATCTTCGTAAATTCTTCAAATCCGCAATTTTTTATCATAAAATAATCTCATCCTTTGATTTTGCGTATAGTTTATTTGTTTTCAACTCTCACAACATCCATTATACTGTGAAAAAGGAATAATGGCAAAGTTGGAAATATTCTTTTAAATCTCTCGGGTTGCTTTATTGTTCTATAAAGCCATTCAAGACCAAGTTTTCTATAGATAGGAGGCGCGAGCTTAACATTTCCAGATAAAACATCAAATGTTCCGCCAAGGCCTATTGAAACAATTCCCGATGCTGCGGTTTTCAATTTTGCATTAAAAAATTCCTGCTTTGGAGCACCTAATGCCGTAAATACAAGGTTTGCACCGGAATTTTTAATATCATCAATAATTTGTGCATCATCTTTAAAATATCCGTCATGGTGATAAACAATATTTAAAGCAGGATATTTTTCTTTTAAAATTTCAACCAGCTTTTGATTAATTTCAGGTTTTGCACCAATAAGGGCCAGTTTATATCCATTGTTTGCAGCAAGCTCTATAAGGCTTTGCGCAAAATCAACCCCTCTAATTTGTTCTTGTTTAATTCCTTTAAATTTCAAGGCTATTTTAATACCCACTCCATCAGGAATAACAAGCTCTGCATACTTTAAAACATTTGCAAATTCAGGATTTTGTTTTGCTGCCTCAATAAATTCAGGGTTAATTGTAACAATTTGAAGATTTTCGCCATTATCAAGCGAGGTCTTAACAAAATCAAGGGCATCATTATATTTTAAAAGGTTTATTTTGAAACCTTGAACATAAGCTAATTTCATCATACTTTGTATAATATCATAAAAAAGCTTTAAAGATTGACTTTAATTCATTATTTTATACAATTAAAGATATAAAAATCGGT
>CAQTPN010000208.1 GCA_948888345.1 uncultured bacterium
TTAAAAATCGTGAAAAAACTTTATTCACAAGGGTTTTTCATAATGGCAACCTGGGGAACGCATAAATTTTTAGAGAAAAACGGCGTTCCGTCTAAAATGATTGAAAAATTTATGGTGGATAAACTCCAAAAACGTATGAAGGAAGGTCGTTTAAGCTTTGTTTTAAATACGCCGACACTCGGGAAAAATTCACAGACTTCAGGTTTCCAGATTAGAACAATTGCTGAAATGTACGGTATACCGTGTTTTACAAGTATTGATACAGCAAGGGCATATTTAAGTGCAGTAAAGGCTTATGATAAAGGTACAAAGCTAAGCACCAACACAATTACGAACTACAGAAGGAAAAAATTCCTCGGCTTATTTTAAATTATCATAAGCCTAAAATGCTTTTAAAAGAGGGGTTTTACCCCTCTTAATTAAAATTATCCCTGCATTAAATCGTCATAATTAATGTTATGAGTTCTTGCATAGTTTATAAATTCTTTTTCTTTTTTTGAAACTCTGATTTGAAATTCAAGCACGTTGCCGGTTTTTGGCTTTCTGCCGGCACCTTTTCGTGCTCCGCCCCATTTTATTTCTTCAATTTCCTGTTTTGCTTCAATAAAAATATTTTCTGCTTCTTCTTTTGAAAAACGCTTTCTGATTAATTCTTCGGTTGTTATTTTATTTCTCATAAAGAAGCCTCCTTGTTTTCTTGCAGATATCTTTCTATATTTTTGTGCGCCTGCTCAATGTATCTTTTTGGTGCCTTCTGTGTTTTCTTTAAAACTATCAGGCCGATAATTATAATTTTGTTTTTTTCATATTTAAAATATGCTCTGATATTATCGGGTTTTAATTCAAATAAGCCGTTTCCTATATCATTTATATTTTTATATTTTGTTCCCGTGTATTCAAAAATATAAATAGCTTTTGATATTTTTCTAAATTCGGAATCTTGCAGATTTTGAAGCTGTTCAAGTGCCTCATCGGTATATTCGGCTGTGAATATTTTTTCATCCATACTATCATTATACTTGATTTTGTGTACAAATTCAAGTATTCAAAAAATTTTCTATTAAGTGTCAAAAATACTATAAATAAAGGGGTTGCGGAGTTTTTAAAATTATGTTACAATAGTAGTAGAGAAGTTTTTGTACTAAACCGCTGAAAATTAAGAACTAAAAGCTGTAACCGCCAAAAACTGTGGAAATTAAGATACCCCTGTTTTATAAGATTAAAGCAATACGGAGAAAGAAAAATGTTCCCCCTGAATTTAGCGTGCATAAGTCCTCATATTGAGGGCGGAATTGCAGCCTTGAAGTTTAAAACCATAGAAAGGCTCTGCCCCAAACTTCCGCCGTCTTTTTTCAAAGAAGTTTTGTCTGCCGCACTTACAACTATTGGGATAACTGTAATATCGGGTGTATGTTATTTGACATTATGTCAGGCACACCTGATTTTTGCGTATGAAGGGGATATCGACCCTGTTAATCATCTTGCGTTTAAATCAAAAACTCAGACAGTATCAAAAGAAGAGATGGAACTTGCTGAATTCTACAGATGGAAAACAAATACGGATATTAAGTATAAAGGAAGGCTTATATCCCGCCCTGCCCGCGGTATAGTTCATGTTAAAATGACAAAATGGGTAAATAACCGCCCTGTTAAAATAAATGTTGTTGAAATAAATAAAAAAGCTAATTCAAAACTTGAAATTAAACCTAAAACCGCAAGTGCAAACTATTTAAATACAAAAGCAAGCATCAGAAATATTGCAAATTCCGAAAATTCAATTATAGCAATAAACGGCGGATATTTTAAACCGCAAACAGGCACTCCTCTCGGCACACTTGTAATTGATAAAAATGTTTTAACCGGTCCCATATATAACAGGGTGGCTCTCGGGATAAACCCCGATAACACATTTTCAATGGATAAAAGCACTATTGATATCACAATCAAGGGTAAAAAATATGAGATTAAGGCAGATAATATTAATCAGCCCAGAATGCTTTCTACCTATACACTCATCTATACCGACAAATGGGGAAAATTTGCACCCTCTGCGCCAAAATACGGCATGGCCCTTGCAATTCAAGATGGCGAAATTGTAAATTTTAATTTTGGCTCTGTTGAAATTCCAAAAGGCGGTTTTGCAATAGTCGGCCCGAAACAAAAGCTTGAACCGTTCCTCAAGGAAAAGAAAATAAATATGGATATAGAATTTACGGAAGCCTTTAAAAATTCCGAACACATAATAGGCGGCGGCCCGTATCTTATAAAAAACGGCGAAATGTATGTTGATATGATAGAACAGAAATTCGGTGCCATAAATGGTAAAAACCCGCGCACTGCAATAGGATACACTGAAAATAACGAGCTTATTATTGTAACGGTTGACGGCAGAGAGGAAGCATCGGTCGGGATGACCCTCTGGGAAATTTCACGCCTTATGAAAGAATTAGGCTGCATTTATGCTATGAACCTTGACGGCGGCGGCTCAAGCGTTATTTATGTTAACGGAAAAATTGAGAATAATCCTGCATACAAAGAGGGTATCGCAATTTCAAATGCGATAGTTGTGAATGAAAATGCGCCAGAAACTATTGCGAATAATTAATTTTTGCGCCTTGTCTGCTTTTTTAATGTTTTTTCTTCAATTTCAGGAATTTCATCAAATACACTAAAAAATTCAGCAAGAGATATTCCTAAAGAAGCGCAAATGCCTTCGATGGTGCTGATTTTTGTATCAAATTTGCCTTTGATGGCGTATCCGACACAACTTTTTGATAACCCGCCGTTCCATGCTAAATTTTCAACGGTTAATTTTTCTTTTTGTTTTAATTCAGAAATTCTTTTTGCTACACGTTTGTTTATGTTCATTTTTTTAATACCAAAGAATTGATATTGACATATTAGTATCTATCTGTTATATTTAAATGCAACAGATAGATATCAACATATTGGTAATATGATACAACTTATAGAATTTCACCCTTGAAAAATGCCTTGAAACACCGAAATGGTGACAAAAGAGAGATGTTTAATTCAGCACGCCCTTTAATACTCTAAAGGGCGTTTTCATTTTCCTGCAAAATGCCGTCATTGCGAGCGGCTGACGAGAGCGCGGCAATCTCTTAACTTTTTCTTTTGCATTATTTATAGGATTTTCTTTAATAAGGTATTTACTTTTTTAAGGTCAAAATGTAATATTATTAGTATATTATCTATTTTGGAGCAATTGTAACTTATGTTAATTGAAGAAATTTTAGAGCTTACGGT
>CAQTPN010000209.1 GCA_948888345.1 uncultured bacterium
GCTCTTTATTTTCAGTGTGTGAAAGGAAAAGAAAATGTCATCCATTAACTCAATTAATGCGCAAACAAGTTTTACAGGCTCAAAAAAAGCCGAAAAAAGCGAAAAGCGAAACTTAAAAGAGCTTGGCGGCGGTAAAACTTTTGCACAAAAATATTCAAAAGATGGTAAAGCAGCCAATATTACTACCGCAAACCTTGGAATTTATGGCAGCGATTATATTTTAGACCACGCCATACAGATTGGTGTTGCAGGCACAACCTTTGCCGCTCTTGCACTAAAAGGAAAAGGTCTGATGAGCGGAGTTACAGGCGGCATTGTTGATACAACAAAACAAATGGCTGATAAAAACGGTGACACACTTGGAGTTACAAAAAAACTTTCTGCATACATTCACAGTACAGTAGAAAATATTAAAAGAACAAAAACTCTTCAGAAAAAAGATGCAAACGGCCTTAAAAAGAATGCTGAAGGATTTATAAAAGAAAATGCAGAAAAAGCCGTCATTAAAGGTTCAGTTATTGATAAACTGGCTGAAAAAGCAGATAACGACGGTTTATTCTCAAAATTTGTTAAAAAAGTTTCAAAAAACCCGAATGCAAATTCAGACGATGTTAGGAATTTCTTCGCAAAAAAATTTGGCATTACAAGAGGCGCAGATATTGTAGATGATGCCATAGTTCTTACTGCGGCGGGCGGAGCATCCGGTGTTGTACACAGTATAACCGATGTTGTAACCGACCTTAATGATGAAAAAGTAATCCAAAAAGCAGAAGAAGCAAACCGCAAATATGAAGAAGCCGAAACAAGGAAAGAAAAAAAGGCCGTTAAAAGAGAATTAAATGAAGCAAGAATGTCAAGAGTAGGAGAGGCCGCAGGAAAGCTTGCCGAAATAATATAAAGGAAGGTGACTTATGATTACCCCAATTTCAAACAATATGAATTCAAATACTCTTTCAGCCATTGAAAGGCCGAGAGTTCCAAGAAGAATGAATTCTTCAGACAGTGTAAGCTTCAGCGGTAAATTCAGCCCGTCAAAAGCAGTTTCAGGGGTAAAGGGGTTTTTTCAAAAAATCTTTAACAAGGTAAGAAACGGCGCAAATAATCTAATTCATTCAAAACCTGTTCAAACAGTAAAAAATGGAGCGGTAAAAGGCTTTAAGAAAACTGTTGATGTTATAAAAGCCGTTCCAAAAGCAATAGGCGGATTTTTCAAAAAAATCGCAAATAAATTCTCAAAAAAAGCATAATTTTAGATTGAAAGAAATAATTATAAAAGCCCCGCCAAATGGGGCTTTTAATTTATAAAACATTTTTGAGCGGGCACTCTTTAACAAAAGATGGCAAAATATGATATAATGCTTCTAAATAGGAAATTGTATGGTAAAAAAATTAAACATAGCGTTTATCTGGCACTTTCATCAACCCGTGTATCAGGAAAATTATAATGAAGATTTTCTTATGCCGTGGGTTCGCCTTCACAGTTCAAAAGATTATTATGACATGCTATGGCGCATTGAAAATTTCAAAAATATTAAATTGAACTTCAATATTTCCCCCATACTTGTAGAATCCGTTCAAAGATACATAGACGGCGCACATGATGTTCATTCAAGGCTTCTTGTAAGCGACGTTGACGCTTTAAATAACGATGATAAAAACTTTATCCTCCAGCACTTTTTTGATGCAAATTATGCCAATATGATTTTAAAAAGGGGGTATTATGCAAGCCTATACAATAAAAGATATTCTAAAGACAACATAAGCACGGATGCTTTTTCTAATCAAGAATATGCAGATATCATGGCAAATTTTACCCTTTGCTGGATAGATAAAAAATTTATTGAGCTTTTCCCTAATCTTAAATATTTGATGGAAAAAGAAGAAAATTACACCCTTGAAGATAGAAAGGAAATTTTCAACATCCAGCTTGAAATACTGAAACGCCTTGCTGATTTATACAGAAAGTATCAAAAGCAGAATAAAATTGAAATCTCTACAAACCCTTTCTATCACCCGATTTTACCCTTATTATTGAACATCAGAGAAGATAAATACCAATACTGCGAAAATCTTCCTGAAAAATCAAAATTAATGGAAGATGATGCTTATGAACAAACTTTAAAAAGTTTGGATGCTTTTGAAAAGTTCTTTGGCAAAAGACCGAAGGGCTTATGGCTCCCTGAGCAGTGTATAAGCGTAAAAGCGGTAGAAATGCTTTCAAAACTCGGTATCAAGTGGACCGTTGCAGACGAAGGAATTCTTGCTAATTCAATTCATAAAGAATTTACCAGAGATTTTGAAGGAAATCTTGAGGACCCTTACGATTTATGTGCCAATTACAAGCTTCAAGGAAAGACCAAAACCAATATAATTTTTGCAGATTCTTTCTTTGCAAACCTTGTAGGGTTCGGGTACGGAAATTATGAAGGTGAAATTGCCGCAAATGATTTTTATGAAAAAATTAAGACCATTCAAAATAAGCTTGAAAATTCGCCAAGGGAAGAGCATCTTTTAACAATTGCCATGGATGGTGAAAACTGCTGGGAAAGCTACGCAAACGACGGGGATGAATTTTTAAACACCCTCTATTCTTTAATAGAAAATGATTCAAGCCTTGAAACCGTTCTTATGAGCGAATTTTTGGATAAATCAGAACCCATAATTCTGGATGAATTATCATCAGGAAGCTGGATAAACAGAAATTTTGATTTATGGATAGGCGAGCCCACAAAAAATGTAGCATGGCTTTATCTTGATAAAACCCGCACTGCACTTGAAAATACTAAAAATGAACTTCTTTGCGAAGCAAAATCCCAAAAAGAAAAACAGCAGGCACTTGAAATTATCAATAAGGCAAAGCAGGAAATCTTTATAGCGCAGGGGTCTGATTGGTTCTGGTGGTATGGAGAACCTAATGAATCAGGAAACGACCATATTTTTGATTATCTTTTCAGAGCACATTTGAAAAATGTTTACAAAATCTTACAAAAGCCGCATCCGAATTATCTTGATGTACCTTTAATTTCAATTGTCGGAAAACCTGTAAGAGAGCCTAAAAAGATGATTTCTCCGGTGATTGACGGCTCTATAAATGAAAATGTTGATAATTGGGCAGATGCAGGATATATATTCCTTCCGGACAGCCCGACATTTTCAGCAGGAAAAACCATTAAAGGTATATATTTTGGCAATGATGAAACAAATATTTACTTTAAATTTGAATTGAACAAGA
>CAQTPN010000210.1 GCA_948888345.1 uncultured bacterium
CGGGCAGACCGATTTTTATTTTATTTCCGCCTACAACCGCACCATCCTTGGTTATTTTGGCATCATCCTCAACCGTTACAAGAAAATCATAATTAAAAGGTGCCGTCACATCGTCTACAACCTTATAATCCCCTGCATTTGTAGGTATCATAACCTTTTTTCTGTCATAGTTTACATTTGTAATCTTTAATTTTGTATAAGGAACGTTTCTGATTGTAATAAAGGTTTCGTCTCCTGTCTCAAACGGTGAATTGTTGCTTGTAACAACCACCCCTCTGAAATAAATTTCAATATCAACCTTTGTGCTTGCTTCAATCTGCTTGCTTGATGTTGTTCTTTTACCTGTAAATGTTGCTGCTCCAACGATTAGTGCAATCAGTACAATTAAAATTATTATTATATCAAGCGGTCTTAATTTTCTTAACATTTTTAATATTTTGTCCAATTTTTATATCTCCTTAATATTATTAAGTTCAGATTTCAATTCTTCCAAATTTGTTGTATGGCATCCAAACTGCCTGATAACGATGCTTGCAGCTAAATTGCCTACAATCATTGCCTCACAGGGTGTCATTCCGGCACAAAGCGCAAGCGTAAATGCTGCCACTACTGTATCTCCGGCACCTGTTACATCAAAAACTTCCTTCTTATTAAATGCCGGAATTTTTGTCATAGCAGGCTCTGATTCTTTATTATCAGGCTTTTTGGAATTTTCAAACAGCACCATTCCCTTTTCCCCGCGTGTAATCAGGGTGTATTCAAGCCCGAGTTTTTCTGAAAAATCACGCCCTGCCTTCTTTAGTGTCTTTTCATCATTTATAAAATATCCTAAAAATTTCTCACTGTCAGGCTGATTGGGTGTAATTGCGGTAACTCCTTTATAGCGTTCCATATCCTTTTGTATATCAGCTACAATTATTTTACCATGGGCTTTTGCGGTATCTATAGCGGCTCTGATTACCCTCTGTGTCAGGCATCCAAGGTGATAATCAGAAAGAATTACCCCGTCATACATTGGAATTGCACGCTTGATATTTTGAATTACCTTTTCCTCAATATCGGCTGATAACGGGGCTTTCGTCTGCCTGTCAATTCTTACTATCTGCTGGGTTATGCTTTGCGAGCATGAGCCTGAAATCCTTGTTTTAGTAGTGGTTTTGCGGGATTTATCCACCACCATAAAATCGGTGTTAATTTTGGCATCATTTAAAGCTTTAATTAAAACACCGCCGTAATAATCATCCCCTAAAACACCAATAGCACCTGCTTTTCCGCAATTTAAGGATGAAATATTATGTGCCGCATTTGATGCGGTTCCCAAAATTATTTTTGTTTCAGAATGCTGTAAAATTAAAACGGGTGCTTCGCGGGAAATTCTCTCAGTTTGCCCGAATACCATCTCATCAATTGCAAAATCACCTATAATAAGGATTTTCGGGTCTTTTAGTCTGTCAAGTTTTTTTAAAATCTCATTCTTTTCCATAGAAAAATTTTAACACAAAAAAATTTTGCAAATTCAGCCGTTTAATTAATATCTTTTTCTTCTTTTAATAGTAAAAGATACTCAACAAGCATTTTTTGGGCATATACATCAAATAAAAATTCCATAGCCTGCTTTAAATCTTCTTCCATAGAGTTCAGCTTTTGCGCAAGCAAATCATCCACTCTTTTCCTATCCATATTTTTCCTTTCTTGATAATGGAATCTGCAGCTGTCATTGCGAGCGACCCACCGGGAGCGCGGCAATCCAGAAAAATTTGCTGTTAGATATTTTACAATTGTTTAATATAGACAATTAAATAATTGTCAAAGTAATATTAATAATTTACATATTAAATTACATTTTGTATTTTGTCAACTATAAAATAAAATTTTACTATGACTATGGATGCAAATACCCAGATAAGAGTACTTTTAGCTCAAAGAGCCTCTAATATTACAGACCTTGCAAGGCTTTTGACTGAGAAAACCGGTAAAAACTGCTCAAAGCAAAATCTTTCAAATAAACTTCGCAAGGGCACTGTTCGATACGATGAAATGCTTGTAATAGCGGACCTTTTGGGCTTTGAAATCAAATTTGAAGAGAAAAAGTAACAAATATTTCAAAACAGTTACAAAACTTTACCTGCTGCGGATTTTAATTGATGTCAACTATTGAAATTCCGTCCCCGCCTTCGTTTTGTTCTCCGGCTCTAAATTTTGCAACATAAGGCGATTCTCCTAAATAAGCTCGTACAGCGGATTTTAACGCCCCTGTACCATGTCCGTGGATAACTGTAATTTCTCTTATATTCTTTAATGATGCCATATCGAGCCTTTTTTCAAGCACATCAAGGGCTTCATCCGCCCTCATCCCCCGAAGGTCTACTCTGGGGCTGAAATTTGCTCCTGCATGGAAATCATCAAAACTCACCTCTAATTTTTTAAGTGCTTTATTGGGTTTTTTATCAGTCATAGCAAGCTTTTCAGCCTTAATCTTTGTTTTTATAAGCCCCATCTGCACTTCGGCAAAACCCTTATTATCAGGAAGTTTTGATAAACTTGCAACCTGATTTATCCCCTTAATGAGTACACTTTGCCCTATTTTTGCGTTTTTCCAGTCTATTGATTGATATTTTTCTGAAATTTCATCCTCATCTGTGGAAAAATCGCTTCTAACTTGCTGTTCCAGCTTTGCAAGCCTTGAATATGCACGGCGTGCAATTTTTTCAGATTTCTCGCGCCTTAATTCTTCAAGCACTGACTTGATTTCAGCCCTTGCGGCCTCCAATTGCCCCTGATGTTTTTTCTTAAAGTTATCAATCGTTTTTTTCTTGACAGCCTTAATTTCTTTTAGCCTGCTATCCAGGTTTTCCTCTGTTTCTTTGGCTGAAAGCCTTGATATTTCAGCTTCTCTGGTTTTTTCAATCATTTCCTGATGAGTTTTATGAATTTCATTGAAAATTTTTGTTGCGGGATTTTGATTTTTTGATAAAAATTCTTTTGCATTTTCTACAATTTCGGAAGGCATATTAAGATTTTTTGAAATAGAAAGTGCATTTGAGACCCCTGCAACTCCTAAAAGCAGTTTATAGGTAGGCTTTAGAGTTTTTGTGTCAAATTCTACGCTTGCGTTTTTAAAAGACGGGTTCTGGTATTGCAGGATTTTTAATTCCCCAAGGTGAGTGGTGGTAATGGTTAACACCTTTTTTGATGCCAAAAATTCAAGTATAGAGCGGGCAA
>CAQTPN010000211.1 GCA_948888345.1 uncultured bacterium
AACCACTCTTATAATCTTTGCATCAGGAAGATAGAAATTTGTAATGGATTTTGAATAGGAATTTGCCGCATTTACATAATTTTCAAAAAACAATTTCACATCATCAATTTCATCCGCAAAGGCAGGTATCATAAAACCTGAAATTAACAAGGCAGTTATAAAAATTTTTTTAAGCATATTTTTTTCCTTTTGAATTTTATTGTATTCTATATGAAATTGAGTTTAATTAAAATAGCCTGCAAGACTAGATTTTTTTATTAAAGTAAAGTTTTATTAAGTTTTGTGTAAAATAAATCAATTTTTAGGCAAATTAAACTATTTTTATACTTTAAAACACTACAATTAAAATTTTATAAGGAAAATTTATATGCAAAATGTTTCTTTCAGGGGTGGTTTACTAACAGTAGCGAGCAAAAGTGATATTCAATCATTTAATACCGATGCAATAGTTAAAATTACAAAAAATAAAAATACGGAAGGCGTTCAAATCAGCACGAATGATGGCAAAACCACAACCGTTGACGGCAGTTATACATTCGCCGAAATACAAAAAGCTTTTCTTGTTGCACAGAAAGGCGGGCAATATAATGCAAAATCAAATAGTATCGGCCTATACAATGGAGAGCAGACAAGCGATTATTTAAAAAACATTAAAACCGGTGATTTATATGATATTTTATCGAGTGAATTTAAAGAAAAATACGAAATTGACAGAAACAATTATCCGGATACCATCCTTGAGATAGGGGAAATGCTTGAGCTTGACTACGAAATTGACAGCAAAACAAGCACTATTATCGAAACACTGGATAAAGCCTTTCAAAATATCACAGGACTAAAAAATGATGCTACAGTTTATACGGCAGCATCAAGGATGGTTCTTGATACTGATATCACCAAAGGGAAGGTTGGAGATAAGATTACTTTAAATCAGGGGTATAAATTAGCTGAAGCTGATGCATCATGTCCGAAGGGTAAAATTCCAGGCCCTTATGAATATCCTATTTTATTTGAAATAAAATGCCCCAAGGGTTCTAAGGTTGCTAAATTGCCTGACGGACAAGGTATATTACTTCCAAGACAGGCCTCATATAAGATTGTATCAATAGATACCGTTAAAAATCATGAAGCATCGCTGGAAGACGGAAACATAGAAGAAATTCCTGTTACAAAATATACCCTTGAATATATTGAAAAGTAATCCTATGTTACAATCTGTGCAAAATATATCATTTCATGGCTTATTGAAAATTTATCAAAATAAACTGCCAAAAATCATAAACACAGACCGGATAATAACTGCGGAAGGAAATGCGGAAGACAACAATGTTGAAATTAAGATGTCAAATAATGACATAATTAATTTAAACTGTAAATTCGCAGATATTGAAAAGGCACTAATACAAGCAAATAAAGACGGATTTTATAATTTCATGCCGTCAATATCCGCTAAAGAAAAATATATTCCCACAAAAGAAACGGATAATGTTTTTGAATTAATACCGGATAATATTGCAAAGGCATATAAACCGAACGGAAATTTGTGTCCGAATTCTTTAAATACAATTAATTCATTTTTAAGACGGAACGAGGAAACCACAGAAAAAGAAAATGCGGTAATAAATGCTTTAGATGAAGCTTTTAATAACATTTGCGGCTTGAAAGACGATAAAACATTTTATAGAACAATTGCAGGGTGTGATTTAGAGCAAAATATTTTAGACAGTAAAGAAGGGGATGTAATTATTCCCGATAAAGGATATGCACAGGCAGGAATAAACAGCAATTACATATCAGGATACATTCCACCCGAAGGCCTTAATCCTGTTGTATTTGAAATAAGATGCAAAAAGGGTTCTAAAATTTGCAAAGTCCCGGGCAGATTGACAGGTTCAGGCTATGATGAAGTTATGCTTCCAAGGGATGCAAAATTTAAGGTTTTAAAAAAGGAAGAGAGGGTAAAATATACCTGTTATTATCCTGCTTACGGGGGAAATACGGAAAAAGAGGATAAAATTGTTACAAAATTTACACTTGAGTATATTGAAAAGTAAACTTATATATCTTGAAATTTAAAGGCCGTCAATGATTTTGACGGCCTTTAATATTTATTACAAATGAATTTTATTATTCAATTGTGAAATCAGGAGTACCGAACATTCCTTCAATTTCTTCCAAAATCGCAGAAGGCTTTCTTGCCTGATTTTTCTGAGCTGCACGTTTCATGGCTTCTTTTTCTTTTTCTTCATTTGCATTAATCAAATGATGGTAGCCTGTTCCTGCAGGGATTAATCTACCTATGATAACGTTTTCTTTCAAGCCTCTGAGTAAGTCTTTCTTACCTTCAACAGCAGCTTCTGTCAGAATTCTTGTTGTTTCCTGGAAGGATGCTGCCGAAATGAAGCTTTCAGTATTCAAAGAAGCCTTTGTGATACCTAATAATAATGCTTCATAGGTTGCAACTTCGCCGCCTTCTTTTTCAACTCTTGCATTTTCAGCTTCAATCAGCTTCAATTCAACAAGCTCACCGGGAAGAAGCTTGGTTGTTCCTGAATCAACAACTTTAACTTTCTTACTCATTTGGCGAACAATAACTTCAACGTGTTTATCGGCAATTTCAACACCTTGAGAACGATATACTCTTTGAACTTCATCTACAAGGTATTGCTGTGCGGCAAAAGTTCCTCTTAATCTGATAACGTCATGCGGGTTTAAGGGGCCTGATGTTAAAGGCTGGCCTTTTGTTATTTTTTGTTTATCCATAACGATAACGCTTGATTCAATCGGATATTTGATTTCAGTTCTGCCGTTTTCATTTACAATGTATAATCTTGCAACGTCATCTTCAATTTCAATTTCAGCAACACCATCTTCTTCGGCTACAATAGCGGAATCTTTTGGCTTTCTTGCCTCAAGAAGTTCTTCAACCCTCGGCAAACCTTGAACGATGTCGCCGGTTTTTTGTCTTTCAAATACCAGTGTTGCTAAAAGGTCGCCCCTTAATATCAAAGCACCGTTTTCAACCTGTAAAAGCGTACCAGGGCTTATAAGATGCGGACGGCCAAGCCTTACTGTTACAGAATCTTTATTAACTTCAATAACCTGTCCTGAAGCGGCTGATGTATCACCTGAGCTTGAAATTACACTGTCAAGTTTAACAAATTCGCCGGTTTTAACTGAAGCTTTTGATTTAATAGGCA
>CAQTPN010000212.1 GCA_948888345.1 uncultured bacterium
TTTAAAAGATTTAACACAGGAATTTAAAAGGGTAAGAATTGATTTAAGACACATCGGCGTACGCGATGAAACCAGCATTTTGCAAGGAATAGGCGTATGCGGCCAGCAATATTGCTGCTGCTCATATTTAAAAAAGTTTGAATCAGTTAACACAAAGCTTGCAAAAGACCAGGGAATTCCAATGACCCCCGGGAAAATAACGGGCTCATGCGGCAGATTATTATGCTGTCTGAATTATGAATACCCGAATTATCTTGAAGCCGCAAAACATCTTCCCCCCGTAGGTTCAGGGGTTATGACACCTGATGGAATAGGCAAAGTTGCAATATTAAATTTCTTAAAAAATACAATCGGCGTAAAACTTGAAGACGGTAAAATTAAAGATTATTCAAAAAATGATATAGAAATGATAGATGGCGAAGTAAATATTGAAATTGAAGGCGAAGATAATCGTCTCAATTACTCTGAAGAAGGGGAAACAATTGATATTAAAGCCCTGGACAATGACAGAAATTCTTCAACAGGAAATATTTAAGGAAAAAATATGGAAAAAGATACAAAGAAAGATGTTTCAAGCAAAAAATTATCAAGCGTTATTGCAAGAGTTCTGGATGATAAAAAAGCATCGGATATCCTTATTTTAAACGTTTCAGGCGTTTGTGTTTTATCTGATTATTTTGTAATCGCTTCAGCAAGTTCAACCACACAGGTTAAAGGCTTAACTTCATCTTTAAGAGAAAGAATTAAAGAATTATTCGGCCGCATCCCGAACGGTGATGAAAACGACCTTAAAAACAGATGGAATCTGCTTGATTACGGTGATGTCATAGTACATATCATGCACAATGAACAGAGAGAAAATTATGCTCTTGAAAAATTCTGGAACCATGCTCTTAAAGTTGACAGACAGGATTGGGAAGAAGATTCAAAAGAATACTCTCAATACGCAAATTAATATTGAAATTATTTTACTTTTACCCAGACAGTAGGCATTTCAACACCATCAAGTCCTTGAATTTGAGAAGTGTGCACGGGTTTAAATCTTCCATCCTTCTCAAGTGCTTTATGCACAGGTGTTTTCTTTAAGATGCGCATATCAGCCTGTTCTTTCAGCATGCTGACTCTATCTTCCATAATTTCAACCATATCAAGGTCATCATAATTAAAGCCGCTATTTGCACTTAAAGCACCCTGTGCTTTTTTATAGTAAAGCAAGGCTTCATTCATATTTTTTCTTAAAATTTCATAAGCTTTTGTATCCCCAAATCTGATTGTATCCTCTTCAGGTGCACTTTCAGGCGCAATAAAAACATTTTCATTCAGCGCATCCCCAAGTACAAATACACCGCCGACTTCAAGCTTATCATAAACCTTATCAACTATTTCATCAGCTATAGCCTGCTTTTTTGCTAAAGACTTTTCTTTTGAAGAAGAATATAAATCATCATCATCTCCGTTTGAAGATAAACCTTTATAAAAATTTCTAAGTCCTTCAGGCAATTTTCCTGCAAATAATTCGTCTCCTTCCATAGAATCCATTAAATGATAAAAAGCATTCCTGAAAAGTATGGCACCGACTTTTTTATCACCGGCCTCTTTATCCATTTTATAAATATCACCGGTTTTAAATTCAAGATTTTCCTTAACTTCATTTTTCGGTTTTAAGAAAATCTGCTTTCTAAATTTGGGCTCAGCAGTCGCTAAAAGTGTATTAAATTCTATAGTATTGTTTAACGGCTCATCCGGCTCGCAGGAAGGCTTCATAATCTCATAAAACAATTTTGAAAGATATTTTTCCGTCTCATCCTTTTTTGCTCCGTCCATCAAATATGAATCAAGCCCGCCACCAAAAAGACTGTAAATTCCTTGATTTGCAAGACCTATAGCATCTTCGCTTAAATCAATGCCCGTTATTTTAAAATCATCACGCGCTTCACCCAAAAGAGCATATAAAGATATTGCCTCTTCGCCGTCAGAGCAGGCATAGTCCAGAATTTCGGCACCTTCAGGAAAATTTTCTCTAAGCATGCTAACGGTACTCATCAAAGTCGGATAATCTCTAAAAAAGCTGCTGTCAATAGGTTTGAGGCCTTGCTCTAACCTCATAAGCCCTGAAAATGAAACAGGAGCCGCTTTTTTAATATCCGCATTTGCATAATTAGAATAAGCTGGAATACCGGAAGAATTTTGGGCCTTTTTTACCTTGCTATTGTATATGGTATTATTATAATTGTTAGAAACTAAAGATACACGCATTTGAAATTTCCTTATTTAAAATATCTTGAACATATAAAACCTTAAAATTTTATTTTTTGTCATTTTTGCATCTTACTGTTTCTTGCAAAATAAGCTTGAAGTTGTTAAAATTAAAATTAAGCGCAGCATATAAGTTTTTTGCTCCGCTTAAAATAAAAAGAATTTAGTTTAATTCAGCATGCAAGAATTTTTTGTCGTTACACTTCAGAAAGTTCTTGCTTTTTTTATCGTATAAAACATTCTATTAAGTTTTTTAAGTAAAAAACGCCCCGAAATATAAATTCCAGAACGTTTTTTAAATTTTTATCTATTTTTACAATTTTTAAAATAGTGTAAACTATTCTTCTTCAGATGTTGTTTCTTCTTCAACAATTGCTTCTTTAATCGTCTCAGAAGCACTTACGGCTACTCTTACCTGAGCCTTTACTTTTGAAGACAGTTTAACAGTCATTGCAAAATCACCGACATGGTTAATCGGATTATCAAGTGTAATTGTTTTTCTATCAACTTCAATACCGGTTTTAGCCAATAATTCTTCAGCTAATTTCTTGGTTGTAATAGTACCGAATAATTTTCCTGATTCACCTGCTTTGGCTGATAATTCAATAACTTCAACCGCATTAATTTTTTCAGCCTGAGCCAGAGCTTCCTGATGAAGCTTTTCAGCTTTAGCCTTAATTCTTGCCATATCTCTTTCTCTGGCTTCAAGTGAGCCTTTTGTTGCTCTTTCGGCTAAATTATTCGGAATTAAATAGTTTCTGGCATATCCGTCTTTAACATTCACTATATCGCCCACTTCACCGATATTTTGAACATCTTTCTTAAGTATGAGTTGCATTTTTATCTCCTTGTAGTTTTTTATCAAGTAAGGTTATCTTAAATAAAACATCCTGTTTTT
>CAQTPN010000213.1 GCA_948888345.1 uncultured bacterium
GTGCACCTGTAACGGCCGGATTTTTTCCGTAATGAAAATTTGTAACTTTTTCTTTAAAATTCTTCATACTTTATCTGCATCCGGTTTTTAACATATGTCCTGTTTGATAACATATGCCGGTTAAAAATTCTTTAAAACATCAATCTGAACAGTAGAAATCTTTTATTTAATTTTTCAGAGAATTTTTTCAAATTTCTTGCGGTCACGACAGTATCTGACAGTGCACTTGAAACCGAAAGCTTATCTGATTCGCACATTGAATTTGTTTTAACCAAACTTTTATTTATTTCGCCTATTGCCTGATTTAAGCCTGAAATTGTTTGTTTTAAATCCTTTTTAACGTTTTCATCATCCGTGAAATCATTTACATAGGTTGAGATATCAGCCAGATTTTTTGAAATCTGGTTTAAATTTGTCATAATTTCTTTTGTGCCGGGGTCTTCAATTATATTATTTAAATTGCTTGAAAGTTTGCCTACAGAAGCCATTGTGGTATTTAAATTTTCCTGCAGTTCTTTATTTGAAGCTATATCGTTTATGTTATCAGACAGCACAATGAGCTTTTTAATTAAAACATTAGACTGGGTAAGAATTGAGTTTAATTCATCTTTGGATGAATCCAGAAGCGCGTCTGCTTTATCCATTGTGCTTGATGCTTTTGCGGTTAATTTATTAATGTTTTCAACGGAACCCTTGATTTGATAAATAAATTCATCGGATAAAATCTGGGTAATTTTTTCGTTGGTTTCAGCAAGACCCTGGGCGGATTTATACTGTAATTCAAGAAAATCGCTTATTCTCATAGGTTCTACAACCGTATAAGGCGAGCCTGTTTTCGGAATTACAATTTCTTCGCCGTTTCTCAAATAAAATATGATTTGATTGTTTATAAACTTTGCATCTATGTTTGAATTATCAAGTGTTAATCCCGGCATATCTATAATATAGTTAAGTTTTAGAGCATAGGGAGTTTTAAATCTTGCTCTGTATTCAATCGGTGCGCCTGATACGGGCAATACTTCGGCGCTTTCTATTTTACCTATTGCTTTTAATTCATTTTCTATCTTCATAAAGACTATAACGCCGTCTTTAATTGAAGTTGTGGATTTTGAAGTTTCAACATAAGCGGTTTTTGCTTTCGGGGGCATTACCTCTAAAAACTGTTCGCCGATAAGACCTGATTGCTGGATAGAAATGGTGGAAGCTGTAGGAATTTCAACGCCGCTTTCCGTTATAACGAATTTTACTTTAACGTAGCTGTCTTTACCGTTTATGACTGGGGTAATCTCTTCAATCTGGCCTATTCTAAGCCCCATCATCTGTACGCCTGAGCCGGGTCTTATCCCGTTAACATCATGGAATATTACCTCAATTCTTTCTCCGGCTGAAAGAGTTCTTCCTTTAATCCAGAGCACTGTAAAAATAAGAATAGTAAGGGCTACAACCGTTAAAATTCCAACCTTTAATGATGAATTTATTTTTCTATCCGAATTTTCCAATCTCAATATCCTTAAGTTTACCATTCTATTATACAGGAAAAAAAATTATGTGGTGGATTTAATTTCCATAGGCCCGTCAAGAGAAGCTGTTATGAATTGTTTTGTATAGGGGTTTGAAGCTTGTAAAAACTCTTGAACTCCGCCTTTGAATACAATTTTACCTTCATATAAAAGTATTACTTTATCGCATGCCCTTGTTATTGTGGACATTTGATGGGTTACAACAATGCAGCTTGCGTTTAGTTCTTTTTTTAATTGATTTATATAATCTTCAATTAAAGTGGATGAAACAGGGTCAAGCCCTGCTGTAGGCTCATCATACAGAATAATTTTCGGATTTGTAACGATTGCGCGTGCAAATCCTACACGTTTTTGCATACCGCCTGAAAGTTCGGACGGAAACTTGTTTTCAATCCCTTCCAGACCTACAATTTTTAATTTTTGGGCAACAATTTTCTTTAATTCCTGCTTATTGTATTTTCCCCTAAATTCGCGCCTTTCTAAAAGGGGAAATGCAATATTGTGATAGACATCCAAAAAATCAAACAGGGCTGAATATTGGAAAGTCATTGCAATGTCTGAATTTTTGGTTGTTTCAATTTTTCCTGAATCCGCTTCCAATAATTTACTTATAATTTTTAAAAGAGTGGACTTGCCGCTTCCTGAAAATCCTGCAACGCCGAGTGTTTCGCCATCTTCAACAGAAAAGCTTATATTATCTAAAACTTTTTTATTATTAAATATTTTTGTTAAATTTTCTACTTTTATGGTCATTTTTATTTTCCATTTTTTGTTTTTATTTAGTTTCTTTTAAGATTATAAATAAAATAATGCTGCAAAGATATAGTCCCAGATTGCTATTGCAAGAAAAGACCACACAACGGCTCTGGTTGTGGATTCACCGACTTCTTTAGCTCCGCCCTTTGTTGAATAGCCGCTTGAACAGCTGATAAGAGCTATTGTGCCCCCGAAAAAAGCTGATTTTAAAAGGGCTATCATAATATCGCGGACATATAAACCGCGCCAGAGTGAATCAATATAGTTTAGAATACTTAAATCCGCCGTAAGTTTTGATACGTATCCTGCACACAGAAGCCCTGTAAATGAAGCTACAACGAAAACAACGGGCATCATAACGACCCCTGCTAAAAATCTTGGCACTATTAAATATTCAACAGGGTCAACTTTCAAAACCCGCATGGCACTTATTTGTTCACTGACTGACATTGAGGCAAGTTCTGATGCGAAGGATGAACCTATCATTGAAATTATTGCAAAACCTGCCATAATTGTTGCAAGTTCTCTAACCATAACAAGAGCGGAAAGCATCCCTATGTAGTTTTCAGCCCCCTGCTTTGCAAGCTCCGGCGCTATCTGCATAGAAATGATAATACTCGTCATCCCTACAATGGTAAGGGTTATCGGAAGACTGTCTACAGCAAAACGTGATGATTGCTCAATTGTAGCCTTTAAATTAACACGGAGTCTCAATACATAAGACATTACTCTTGTAAAATCGTATCCGATATTCCCAAGAGTTATAAGGAAACCCGTCAGCTCTCTTTTAAGGTAGTAAGCCCCGTGAAAGATTAGTGTGTCTTTAACATTAATCATTT
>CAQTPN010000214.1 GCA_948888345.1 uncultured bacterium
TCTTCCGATCTATCAGCACTCGGTGCTTACTGGGTTTTAATTATTGCCTCTTTAATTCTTGTTATGGGTTTAAATTTGGTCGGGGTGCTTGAATTACCTATGCCTGTAATTGTTAAAAAAATGCCTAAATCAAACGGTCAAAGTCTTTTCTTATATCCGCTTTTAGTGGGTGCTCTGTTTGCACTTGCAACAACACCCTGTTCTACCCCGATTTTAGCGGGTATTATGAGCTTTGCGACACTATCTCAAAATATGGCTTATGCTGCTTTGATGCTGTTTTTATTTGCTTTAGGGCAAGGGGTAATCATAGTATTAGTGGGGCTTTCTGCTTCATTTTTGAAAAATGCAAAAAGGTTTTCAAGATTTGGAGAGATTTTGCTTAAAATTTCAGGGGTATTATTGATTTTATCCTCCATATTCCTTTACTGCAAAGTATTTTCAAGATTTTTCTAATAAAGTAAATCGAGAGGTTTTCTATCCGGATAAAGGGAAGAAAACCTCTGTAATTAAACTGTTTTTCTTGATTTTTTAATTAAGATTAAAAGCCGGAAATATTGAAAATGATGACAAAATATGCTAGTATTGTTATACTTGTATTTTTTGACGGATGTATGTTGTATGGAAAAAGAATTTTTAAATACATTGTAATAGGAAATATGAATTATGAAAAATCCGGTTATTTTTTACGGTATAACAGATGTCGGCATGAGTAAAATTGATAAATTTATTTCAATAGCAAATGCAGAACCTGTACTTTTTTCAACCAAAGATGAAGAAGTTGAAAATTATAAAGGAAAACCGCTGCTCGGTAAATATGAAGTAGTTCCTATAAAAGAAGCGTATGAACGCTATCCTGATGCTGATGTTTGGGTTACATACGCTATAGCTAATAATACTGCAAGGATTTTATCCGGCATATTCAAGCCTGAAAAAATTCACTTTTTTGAAGCTGATTTGGAATACAGACGTGGATGCGGTTATATTGGACATTTTATTAATTTTGGAGGGGATTATATTTCTCCATGCTGTATAGTAGGGCACAACCCTATTATTAGAACATCGGGCAGTATTCCTGAACGCATTGCAGCCTGGCAGAAATATTCGGAAAAGCTTTTGGATGATATGCAAAATGACAGGCCGAACGATTGTTCAAAATGTCCTCATTATAAATACGGGTTTTATCGTAAGACAGTTAAAGCTGATACTATAAGCTTTGGTTCGACACACTCCGGCGATACTTGCAATTTAAAATGTATTTATTGTTTCGCTGAGGATAGTCTTAAGAGATTAAAGAACGATACAGGAGAAAATACTACCTATGAAGTTGTCCGACAGATTTCTTTAATGCCTGAATACAGTAATTCATCTTCGCTTAGTATTCATTTTGCTAACGGTGAATTTTGCGCCAATAAACATTGTAATGATATACTGGATATTTTAATAAAAAGCAAATGGCGTTCTGTTATTATGTCTAACATGACGATTTATAATGAAAAATTTGCGGAATTTATGAATACAGGCAGACTGACATATATCCAGGTTTCGTTGGATTCAGGCACCAGAGAAACATATGCAAAGGTCAAGGGTGTTGATTTATTTGATAATGTAATGAGCAATTTTAAACGATACCCCATGCATAAAACATATTTAGACCTTAAGTATATTTTTCTTGAAGGGTATAATGACAACGAAGTAGATATTGATGCTTTTTGCAATATTGCTAAAGAAACAGGCTGTAAACAGATTGCATTATCAAGTAATCTTGCTAAGCCGTTTACTCCGAAAATGCGTGAATTGACCATACGTCTTATCAAAAAGGCGAAAAGGCATAAAATTTATGTTACAGAAAGCAATGCATATCTTACTCAGGAGGATAAAAAATTTATCAAAGATGCATACGCAAATACCGAGCCTGAAACTCCTTTGGAAGCGATGTATAATGCTAAAATAACCGTAAACGGAAACGCAATAATTCGTAATCCTCAAAATAGCGGAAAAATAGAGGGCAGCGGTGAAATTGTGCTTAATGCGGGTGCAATACCCGGTTTAAAATCTGAAAGCGTTATTTCTTTAGATAAAAATTCAAAAATTACAGTAAGTGAAGAGCTTTCCGTTAAACCTTCAGCAAAAATTGAACTTTTTGAAGATGCTAAACTTGAGGTTGCTTCGGTTAAAATCGGTGAAGGGGTGGTAATACGCTGCAAAAACTCCATTACTATCGGGAAAGGAGTTGAAATTTCCGATAATTGCTATATAGCAGATTCTGATTTTTATGTTTTAAAAAATAAAAAAGACAAACAAATAAATCCTGATGCTCCAGTTATAATCGGTGATAATGTTAAAATCGGGTATGGCGCGGTTATTCTTAAGGGAGTTAAGATTGGTGATAATGCAGTGATTGCAGCGGGTTCCGTTGTATGCAAAAACATACCTGCCGGCTCTTTTGCGCAGGGAAATCCTGCAAAAATAAAGAAAAATGCTGCAGGTAAAACATCATTTTGGCATTTTAAAAATTAATCAAGCCAGTTTTTAAAGAATTCAATACCTGCGTTTGAGCTTTTTTCCGGATGAAATTGAACTGCTGTTATATTTTTATATTCAATGCTTGCGCAAAAATTAATGTGGTAATCGGCAGATGAGCTTATTATATCCTTATTTTCGGGGCAGACATAATAAGAATTTACAAAATAAAAGTAATCATCGGATAAATAGCTGTTATTTTCTGTTGTTTGAATTTTATTCCAGCCAATCTGAGGGGTTTTACCGGTCTTAAATTTTTTAACTTCTCCTTTAAAAACAGAAAGCCCTTTTGTATCAGGTGCTTCTTCTGATTTTTCAAATAAAACCTGCAAACCAAGGCAAATTCCCAAAAAAGTTTTTCCGTCAGATACTATATCTTGAATAAAAGATGCCATATCTTTAGATTTTAATTTTGAAATAGCTTGTGCAAAATGTCCTTGTCCCGGAAAAATTATTCTGTCGGCTGATTTTATTGCGGCTTTGTCATCGGTTATAACATAAGGCACATCAAGAAATGTGAGCATATTGCCCAAGCTTCTCACATTTCCTGCGCCATAATCTATTATTGCAACTTTTGTTTTT
>CAQTPN010000215.1 GCA_948888345.1 uncultured bacterium
AATAAAGTGAAGCCTAATATGCCAAAGATGCAGACACTTTATGAACTTTCGGATTTTTTTAAGGTAATGGGCGATTCAACAAGAATTCAGCTTTTATGGGCACTTGAAGAAAGCGAAATGTGTGTTTCTGATTTAGCAGTATTGTTAAATATGACAAAATCGGCAGTATCACATCAATTAAAAGTTTTAAGAACAGCAAAACTTGTCAAAGCGGCAAAAACGGGAAAAAATGTTTATTATTCACTGGATGATAAGCACATAAAAGATATTTTAGAAAAAGCACTTGAGCATGTAATAGAATAAATTCCATTAAAATATTTCTTGACATAGAGCAGACTTTAAGTTGTAAAGTAGAATTATAGTAAATTTAAAGGTTCTTGTGAATGAAAATTTCAGAGGTGAGTAAGAAATATGATATAAGCCCCGATACGCTCAGGTATTATGAAAAAATGGGGTTATTGCCCAATGTTAAAAAGAATTCCAGCGGTATAAGAGATTATTCGGAAGCTGATTTAGGCTGGGTAGAATTTATAAAGTGTATGAGAGGGGCAGGACTTTCGATTGAGGTTTTAGCAAGGTATATTGAGCTTTTCAATCTTGGAGATTCAACAAGGGAAGAGCGGAAAAATATATTGATTAAAGAAAGAGAGAAATTAATCGAAAAAAGAGATGCCATTCAGCAGACTATCGACAGACTTGATTATAAAATTGAGCGGTATGACAATACGCTTTTAAAGAAAGAACAGAAACTCTTGAGGAGTTAATTCAGAAAGCAGCACTATAATTCATTTACCCGTTTTAAAATTAAAATCTTACCATAATTATTTTATGGTAAGATTTTTAAATAAGAAGAGGGGATTAAAATTGGAAAATATTATAGCAAAAAGCTGGCTTGAAGCACTAAATAAAGATGAAGCACAGATTTTAAAGGAAAAATGGGATGAAATTCAAAAAAGACGCCAAGCAATTGATGATGAAATTTTACCGCTAGAAGAAGAAAACAGCGGAATATATAATGCACTTAAATTAAGTGAATTTGATAAAATTAAAGTTTTGATAATAGGGCAGGACCCCTACCCGAACAAAGAAGATGCCCACGGACTTGCTTTTTCAAAAAAAACAGGCGGGGTGCCTGCATCGCTTAAAAATATATTTAAAGAAATTGAAGCAAATACCGGAATAAAAAATACGAACGGAAACCTTTTAAACTGGGCAAAACAGGGAGTTTTACTGCTAAACAGGGCTTTAAGCTTTGAAAAAACTTTAACTCTCACAAAACGGCTGAGATTTTGGGAAGATGTAGTCAATATTATTATTCAAAAACTGTTGAACAGGAAAAAACCCCTTGTTGTAATGCTTTGGGGCGGGCCCGCTAATACTATGGAAATTTTCAACATAGAAAAAGATGAAGAATATAAAAAAAACGGGATTTACATTTTAAGGTCATCTCACCCTTCAAATATGGGAAATGCAAAAAATACAAGAATTATGGTTCAAAATAAAGAAGCAGATGCATTTATGGGCTGTAAGCATTTTTCAAAATGCAACGAGATTTTAAAAGAAGCCGGCATTACTCCGGTAGATTGGCGGACAGAAATTTTGAATTAGCAAAACTTTTTTGCTATCATTTATTAAAGAAATTAGTTGGAGTTTATTTATATGAAAAAAATATTATTAATGATAGCTGTATGCGGTTTGTTTTTTACCTGGAATACAGCAAGCACAGCCATTGCAGAAGAAAATATAAAAAATGAAATTGTATATAAAAATTTAAATTTTGAAAATGCAAAAGTTCAGATAGCAGATGAATTAAATTTATCAAAAAAGCAGCAAAATCGGGCTGATAAAATTTATACCAAAGCAAAGACAAAAATTATCCTTTTGAATAATCAAATAAATGATAAGCAAAAAGAAGCAAGGATGATAAAACTATCAAGAATTGATACCAAAACCCAGCTTGAGAGACTTATTAAAATAAACAGCGAAATTGATATTTTATATCAGACAAGGGATAAAATTCATAACGGTGCTATGAAAAAATTTGATAATATTTTAAATAAAAATCAGAAAAAAATCTGGAATGATATAAAACTTCAAGGCGCGCGTTTCTTCCCTGAAATTGAAACAATGGTGTAATTTATAAATTACACCAGAAATTCTTATTTACAGATAATCCTGCCTTTGAGGTGTAAATACATCAATAACTTCACCATCTTCCAAAACTTCAAAGGAATGTTTATTATTTCCATTTATTGCATAGCTATCACCTGAAGTCAAAATTTCATCAAGATTTTCTTCAACTATAATAAGCCTGTATTTGCCTGAAATGACATAGCCGCACTGCTCATGGGGATGTGAATGCAAGGTTGCAAAGTTTCCTTTTACATAGTTCATTTTTGTCACCATTGATTTTTCACCAACAGCAAGACTGTCAAGTTTTACGCCCTTAAATTCCCTCTTTTTTGCATCTTCTTTTTTAACTATCATAATTTAACCTCGCTTTTTACAACATATTCAAAAGCAATATCCCCTCTAATATAACCATAATTTTCATAAGGGATTTGCTTAAAACCAAATTTTTCATAGATATGAATTGCCGGTTTCAACTTTGAGTTTGATATCAGCATCATTTTTTTTGCACCATATTTGACCGCCCAATCCATAGAAGCCTTAAAAACAGCACTTCCTGCACCTTTATGGGAAACATTTTTATTTGAACACAATTTACAAATCTCCCAAACATCACCTTTGAGAGGATGCGCCATACATGCTGCAAGAACAATATCATCTTCAATAGCAAAAAATATCATACCGCCATTGCTTATTATCTTATCAATACTGTTAAATGTTTCAATATCTTCCTTTTCTAAAAATCCAAAATTTGAAACAATCCAATCTGTATTAAAATCAATAAAACTCTGACGGTATTTTTCTTTAAATTTAATTATTTCCATAGTCTTTTTCCTTTGATAAAGTTTGAATTACAGTATTTAGTGCAGCATTAAGTTTTTCCATCTCGTTATTATTTAAATTTAAAATCATCTGCTCAATTTCATTATTTACAATTTCAATTAAACGGCAAACTGTATCATAGCCTT
>CAQTPN010000216.1 GCA_948888345.1 uncultured bacterium
TGAAGCCAGCTTTATTATGGCATATCCTAAAATGCAGGATATTAAAGATATTTCGGCTGCAGGATACAGGATGCCCCAAAAATCAACTTATTTTTATCCTAAATTATTAAGCGGGGTTGCCATAAATCCTCTAAAATAAGGAGTTTATGAAAATAACTACATCAAATACAAGATTTGGCGCAAATTTTAATAAGGAAAACAACCTTATTGATTTTAAGCTGTTTTCAAAAAACGGCACAGATGCCATTTTATGCCTGTTTCATAAAAAAACAGGGGAAGAGAGCTTTTTAAATATCAAAATGGAAAAAGACGGGGATATTTTCAAGGCTTCGGTTGATTTATCAACTCCGGAATTTAACGGTATTTTAACGGGGCAGCCTTTATATTACGGATACCGCGTTTTCGGGCCGAATTATGAATATAATAAAAAATGGAAAGCAGGCTCTAAAGAGGGTTTTAAATCAAAACTTGATAATCTGAACAACCGTTTTAATCCTAATAAGCTTGCCTATGACCCTTACACAAAGGAATTAAGCCATCTTCATCTGGATGTTTGCGAAAATCTCGATATGTTTCGCTCAAATGAATTTTATTTTGAGGATAATCAAAAAATAGCACCAAAATCGGTGTTTAAAATAAATGAAGATATTAAAATCCAGACTGTATCAAAGAGGGCTCTGGTCGATGAAATTATAGGGGAAGTGCACCTTAAAAGCCTTACTGCGCTTAATAATACACCCCATGCCGGTACATATAAAGCGGCGGGTGAATTTGCTTCAAACCTGAAAGCTCTAGGGATTACAATGGTTGAATTCCTTCCTGTGGCAGAATTTGACAACAAGGAAGATATTGGAAATTACTGGGGATATATGCCTCTTTGTTATTTTGCACCTCATAAGAAATACTCTTTTAATCAAAATGACGGAGAAGCTGTTACTGAATTTAGAGAGATGATAAATGCCCTCCATAAGGAAGATATAAAGGTTTGCCTTGATGTTGTATATAACCATACAGGGGAAGCAAAAATTTATAACGGCAATAAAGAAGATGTTAACCTTTTTTCTTATGCTTTGATTGATAACAGAGAATATTATAAATCAGGAAATGACGGCTTTTATGCGGCAAATTCAGGATGTCATAACGATTCTAATACTGCGGGGGACGGATTTAAGAATTTAATAGTTGATTCGCTTGAATACTGGATAAATCAGGGTGTAGATGCCTTCCGATTTGATTTAGCAACCTCTTTAATGGATACAAAAACTGACGGCAGTGTTTATTATGATAAAAATAAAAGTATTGTAGGACACCTGAAGGATGAACTTCAAAAAAGAGGGATAAAGATAAATAATCCCGATGAGGCGGATGATGGGGTCAATTTAATAGCGGAGCCATGGACCTGCAGCGGGTATAATGCTTATCAATTGGGGAATTTTCCTGAATTTTTCGGGGAATGGAATGACATTTCAAGAAATACGATAAGGGCTTTTTCTGTTAGGCCAAAGTCTGTTGATTTTCTTGCCGTAAGGCATATTTTGCAGGGCAGCCCTCACAAATTTAAAAACCCCGAAAGGTCAATAAATTTTATATCCTGCCATGACGGCTTCACTTTGTGGGATTTAAATTCTTACGACAGAAAAGCTGCTGATACCTGCGGCGGTTCCGATTGGGAATTATGTTCTTCGTATAACGGGGATAAAACCTTGAGGGATAAGGCCATAAGAAATGAGATGGCACTTTTAACTCTATCTTACGGATGCTTTATGACCCAGGTGGATGATATTGTGCTTCATTCAAAAAACGGAAATAATAACAGCTATAATATTGACGGTCCTGTAAATTACATAAATTTTAATAATTTGGGGGAAGAAAAATCGGAGCTTTCTAAATTTATTAAAAACTTGATTGATTTCAGAAAAGCAAATAATATTTTTAAAGACAGGGCCTATATTGAAAATATGGAATTTTACGGACATCTGGCACGTCCTCTTCCTGATATTCTGCCATTCTGGACACTGCCTGAGATGAATTTTATGTCTTTTATGACAAATAATAACAATACAACATTATTTGCCGCAATGAATAAAGGATATAACAAGGTTAAGTTTATCCTGCCAAAAGAAGGCTTTATAGGGGGCAGAAATTATCATATCATTTTTGATACGAAAAATAATGATTTTGACCCTGACGGGGTTTTATACATCCCTGAAGGCGAAGAACCGACATATACAATAGAGCCCTATACAATGGTTTTAATGCTTGTAAAATAGGAACATAAGATGGAACTTGTTGAAATTTTTAAAGAACTTGTTAAAATTCCTTCTCCTTCAACGGAAGAAAAAAAAGTTGCGGATAAGATTATTGAAATACTAACAAATGCAGGGATTGAAGCAAAATTTGACAATTACGGAAACGTTTACGCCAAAATTGACGGGATATCAAATACCAAAGGGCTTCTTTTATCAGCACATATGGATGTTGTAGGAGATGATACACCGATTAATATTGTTGAAAACGGAAAATTTATTGAAACAGATAAAACAAGAACCCTCGGCGCAGATGATAAAGCAGGATGTGCCGCTATTATAAAGGCTTTTTTGGGTATTAAGAAAGGGAATATAAAGCCAAAATGTACAATCGAGGCACTTTTTACCAGGGATGAAGAAAACTCTATGACAGGGATTGAAAATGTAGAATTCAATACCCTGAATTCAGACTATGTGCTTGTTTTGGATTCCGATAAACTTGGAAATTTTGAAATATCCGGAGCCGGCTATATAAAACTTACAGCATCCGTAAAAACGCCTTATGGCGGACATTCAGGCCTTGATATAGGAGATGAAAAAAGGCTTAATGCCGCAAAAATTATAGCCGAAATTATAGAAAAAATTCCGCAGGGCGTTTATAAAAAAGATAATACAGGAACCATAACATCTATAAATCTTGGCTCTATTATCGGAGGCGGAGTTGAAAATGCCTTATATCAAGCTGTCAAAAAAGGTTTAAAAGGCAAAGATGCGGTTGAATTTGTATCAAAAAATTCAATGTCAAATATTATAAATACATCTGCTT
>CAQTPN010000217.1 GCA_948888345.1 uncultured bacterium
AACACATATACCGCAAGCTTTGCATTTTTCTTTATCAATTACAATGTTTGGCATATCACCATGTTAGCACTTGAATTTCAAATAACACAAAAAAGCAATTTAAATTTACAATTGACAACAATTCGGCGTATTTTACGTAAAACGGATAATTTATTAATACGTAAAAAGCAGTGCAGACACCTTTTTTAGAGGTATAAACACTGTTTTTTGAGCATCAATAAGGTATTCCGGCTTGTTTTATCCTGATAAAACACCTTAAATAGCTTCTTTTCCCGTTTCTCCCGTGCGGATTCTTATAGCATTTTCGACAGGTATGATAAAAATCTTTCCATCGCCAATCTGCCCGCTGCGTGCATTTTCAAGAATTACTTTTACTACGGCATCTACTTTATCGTCATTTAGAATGATTTCAATTTTTGCTTTAGGTACAAACGATACACACATCTCTTTATCGCGGTATACCTCCGTGTGTCCGCCTTGATTACCAAAGCCTTCGACGTTTGTTACCGTCATTCCGCCTATTCCTATTGCATTTAACTCATTTTTTATAATTTCAACCGTGTAAGGCCTAACTATAGCTTCAATTTTTTTCATTTTTTATATTTCCTTATTTTTGAAACCCTTGATATTAGAAGGTTTTTAATGTTTATTTTATCATTTTAATAACTTTACAGATTTTTTGATATCTTGAAAACTGAAAATTAAAGCCTATAGCAGTTTTCAGAGTGTTGAGTAATGTCAAGACCTTTTATTTCCTGTCTTTCGGTTACTCTTAATTCTGTGAATTTCCCTAAAACGGTTAAGATAAGCCATGTTCCACAGAATGAGAACACGATGGAGGCCGTGGTGCTTACTATTTGTATCCATAAAAGATTTAAAGAGCCGTGTATCAGACCATTTGCGCCGTCGGGGTTAATTAAAACAGTTGCAAATACGCCTACGAGAATACTTCCGAGGACTCCGCCCGCTCCGTGAATTCCAACGACATCTAAACTGTCGTCATAATTAAATTTTGATTTTAAACCGACTGCAAAATAACAAATTGTGCCTGCTAAAAAACCGATAACCATAGCTGAGGCTGCTGTTACAAAACCTGCTGCAGGTGTAATGGCTACTAATCCTGCAACTGCGCCTGATAATGCACCTAAAACGGTTGGTCTGCCTCTATTTGCCCATTCAGTCAGGCACCATGCAATAACTCCCATGCCGGCAGCGGCCTGTGTAGTTACAAATGCTGAAACGGCTAAACCTCCTGCACTGAGTGCACTTCCGGCATTAAAGCCAAACCAGCCGAACCATAAAAGACATGCTCCTGTGAACGTCAAAGTCAAGTTGTGAGGCGGCATTGCCTCTTTTTTATATCCGGTTCTTTCTCCCAGAACAAGGCAGGACGCCAGTGCTGCTGCGCCTGAGCCGATATGAACAACCAAACCTCCGGCAAAATCAAGGCCTCCCAGGTTTTTAATCCAGCCGCCATCGCCCCAAACCCAGTGTGCAAGCGGACAGTAGATAAATGTTATCCATAAGATTAAGAACATTATGTAAGCTTTGAATTTAAATCTTCCTGCAAATGCACCTGTAATTAAGGCAGGAGTAAGACATGCGAACATCATCTGAAAAATCATATATAATTGGTGGGGAATTGTTGTACTGTAAGAAGGGTTTGGAGATAATGTAACGTTTTGTAACATTGCCCAGTCAAGATTTCCTATTAAATGGTTAACATCAGGGCCAAAAGCCAGACTATATCCGTATGCTACCCATATAAAGGTTATAATTCCAAGTGTAATAAAGCTTTGCATCATTGTGCCCAGAACATTCTTTTTTCGCACCATACCGCCATAAAATAGTGCCAAGGCAGGTGTCATAAGCATTACAAGACAAGCCGAAATAAACACAAAGCCTGTATCTGTGCTGTTTAGAAGGGGGCTTTGTTCTGCTAATGTGCCGAAAGTCTCTCTAATGCTGATTATTGAGCCTATTATAATTGCCAGAGCCAGCAAAACGGCGGCTATCCAAATTCTTGTTTTTCTTGAAATTTGTACTCCTTCAGCCCCTTGTGCCGGTTGGATTTGAGTACTTTGTACTTCTGTGGCCATTTTTTATCTTTCATTTTTACTACGTTTGTAATAATACATCCGTTTTTGAAATTTGTCAATTTTGCGGTGCACGGTTTTTATGGATTGCCGCGCTTCGCTCGCAATGACAGGACTTATTTGTCGCGACGACGTTTTTATCTGCAGATTGCCGCGCTTCGCTCGCAATGAAAGGAATTATTCGCCGCGACAGCAGGTTATTTACTGTAAAGCAGGTTATTTACTGTGACGGCGGATTTTATCTGCGGATTGCTATGTGCTTTCGATGACAGAGAACATTTCGGACAAGGAAAAGGGGCGCTTAAAGGTTACAAAAGTGCGCCCCAAAGTTGTTTTATCGAAAAATTGTTATCTGTTCCACTGTATAACTACCGCACCCAGGCC
This sequence comes from uncultured bacterium, assembly GCA_948888345.1. GTDB lineage: Bacteria > Cyanobacteriota > Vampirovibrionia > Gastranaerophilales > Gastranaerophilaceae > MGBC122484. The sequence continues at coordinate 2,481 of CAQTPN010000217.1, forward strand.
TCCCTTGCCTCCGGGGTATGCACTGCCGTTATTTACAGCTCCGCCTCCGCCGCCTCCGCCTATCTGACCTGCTGCTTTGCCGACGCCTGTTGAGTCTGCATTTGCGCAATTACCTGAGGGCATATTTCCTCCGCATCCGCCAAGCCCTATAAGCTTATCTTCCAGTAGTTTTTCAAGTACGGGAACCAGATTTTGAATGTTTCCGCCCATGCCTCCGTATCCCGCTTTTCCGTTTTCGCCCTTTATAGATTCTTTTATGGTATCGTTATAGTTTCCTCCATGTCCTTGTTCAGAGTCTCCTGCATATCCGCCTTCTCCGCCTTTTGCAAGTGCTTTTACCCCATCACTCGTTGTAATGTAGCTTTCTGTACCATTATTGCCTTGTTGTCCGTATTGGCCTTCTATTCCGTTTTTACTTGTAATAGCCTTTGCTTCGCCGCCTTTACCTACTTTAACCTGTATTTTTGAGCCCGGAATGACATATATTCCGTTTGATTTGATTATTTGGCCGGAAGCCCCGCCCCCGCCGTTTGCATTGCTCCATTCAATATATATGTATCCGTTTGCACCTTTGC
>CAQTPN010000218.1 GCA_948888345.1 uncultured bacterium
GTTTTTTCTTTGATTTCTTTTAATATTTTTTCCGACAGCATTCTGCCATCCATTATTTGTGTCATAGTTTATCCTTTTTAATCGGTATGCTGGGGCAAATTCAGCCTTGAATAAAGATTTTTTATAATTTCTTTTATATCATTTTCATCTGCACCATCTTCATATTCTTTAATTACCCCTAATGTATTTAAAGAAAACGAATTTGCACTTTCAAGTGCTTTTGCCTCGCATCCTTTTTTAAGCAGGTTTAAAATAACTCCAAACTGGCCGTTAGAAGAGTATTTTTTGTTACTTTCATAAATTATTGAAGCCAAATGAAGGGAAGCGGGGTCGCCTTTTGTGATTAAAAGAGTTGTATCAATCGGGTAATCTACAAGCTGCATTAGATATTTTAAATCATATTCACAGTCAAAGATTACAAAATCATATCTGTCTATTAATTTTGATACAGCTTCCATCATCTGGCGGGTAATGGGGCAGATACAGTCTTTTGAGGCAACAAGATGGGATACAATGATATCTGTATTTTCATCAATTTCTGTTAATATATCTTCAAGTGCCCATTCTATGTATTCCTGTTTGGTCATTTTTTTTGGAATACCTGTATTATATTCATGTTTGCCTGCTCTTATGCCATAGATTGTATTGCTTATTCTAAGGCCGAATCTGCCTGCAAGTTCCTGCGTTAAATCATTATCAATAAGAAGGATTGTTTTATCTTGAAACTGTTCTTTTATAGTTTCATAGAGGGCTTTTACAATTGTTGTTTTGCCGCTTCCGGATTTTCCTATTACAGCTATTGTAGATGTCATACTTTTACCTCATTTTCTTTTTTTAATACCGCGGACAGTTCTTTTGCAAGATGAAGTGTTTTTATTGCTAAATCAGGGCTTAAAGAACTGCATCCGCAGCCCGGGGTAATAAAACTTTGTTTTAAGATAAGACTTTTATCTATATTTTTTGACAGAATTTCAATTGAACTTTGAAATTTTTCATAAACTTTTTCAACATCAAGGTTTAAAAGCTCTTTACCGTTGGTCGGGATAATTCCAAGAGCAAGGAAACCGCCGTCTTTTAAAAATTTTTCTATATGCTTTGAATAGTTTGATATATTTTCAGAATAAAAATAGGCATCAAAATTAATAATATCAGGCTTTGAGGATGTTACAATCTCCCAATCCGTAATGCCGCAGCAATGAACCCCCGAAAGTGCGTTAAATTTTTGTATTGAGTTTGATATTGTTTTTAAAATAGCTGAAATTTCATTTTTTAATTTAATAAAAGAAGGATTTACCTGTGCCAGAGCAGGTTCATCTATAAAAATTACAGGAAGGCTTGTATCGGATATTTTTTTAAACTCTTTTATCTGCCATAAGGCTTTTAGGGCGAGAAATTTTGCTGTAATATCTTTGATATTTTTAATATCATATTTTATTTCACAAAAATTTTTTAAAAATGTAAACGGGCCTGTTATGGTGCCTTTAATAAAGGGCGGTCTGTTTTTTAAGGTTTTGATTTTATTTAAAAATATATTAAAAGTGTTTGAATAGGGCGGGGATATTTTGTATTTATCCAAAATATTTTCATATTCAAAAATTGAGGGGGATGAGATTATTGTTTTATAATCATAATCAATCTTTTTTGAAGCATTTGTAAATTCATTTACATTATTTATAGAGAATTTATTATTATCTTTATTATATTTAAAGCCTTTCAATCCTTGAGAAAATTGAAGGGCCATATTTTCTTCCGTTCTAAAATGCGGCAGCTGCGGCCAGAACGGGAAATTTTTACAAAGACTAAAAACGCAGTCTATAGTCGTATCGGGCGCATTTTCATCTGAAAACGGAAAGGAGCCTATGCCCGTAAAGGCAAAGTTTAATTTTTCCCCAAAATTCTTAATAAATTTCTCCATAGCAATATTTTATTATAAAATTATGAAAAAGAGGATATGTTAATTATGACGGATAACTTTAAAAATGCACTTTTTATAAATTATGGCGGCCTTGGGGATGAGATTTTATTTTTGCCTTGCATTGAAAATTTTAAGAAAAAATACCCTGAATGCAAGATAACCCTTTGCCTTGAAGGGCGTGCCAAAGGGATTAAGCAATTAACTTCTTTAATTGATGAAATTATAGAAGTTGATATTAAAGCTAAGGGCGTAAAAAAATATTTAAATGTTTTAGGGCTTATTAAAAAAGCACGTGCGGGGCATTTTGATGTTGTAATTTCAAGCGGAAAATCTCCTCTTGTCGGGGTTATTTTATATTTAACGGGCATTAAAAGAAGGAGCGGGTATTTTAGTAAAACCGCGTTTTTGCTTACTGACGGGGTTGAACTTGATGAAAACCAGTATGCAGGGGCTATGTATCACGATTTAATTTTACCTTTTCTTGATGAAGAAGATATGGATTTAGATTGTGTTCCTCATTTAAAAAGGAATGAAGAGTTTATTTTGCCTGATTGTTTAGAAGAAGGGTTTATTGCACTGCACCCCGGAGTTTCGAAGATGAGCATCGAAAAGGGTATTTTTAAGTGTCCTGATTTAAACTTCTGGATTGATGTTATAAAGGGTGTGTTAAATAAGGGAAAAAAGCTTGTATTGCTTGGCGGGCCAGATGATAAAGATATTATTGAAAAGATTTTAGGGTGTGATGAAATTAGAAATAATCCTAATTTTATAAATTATTACGGGAAAACAAAAAATTTATCTGATTTAAAAAATATTTTATCTTTTGCGGGTGCTCTTATCTGTGCTGACAGTGCCCCTTTGCATATAGGAGTGGGGCTTGATATCAATATAGCTGCAATTTTTGGGCCTACAAATGAAGAAAAACTTGTTCCAAAAAGGGATAACATAAAAGTTATTACAAACAAAAAGATTGACTGCAGACCTTGCCTGTGGCACAAAAGAATGGTTAACTGCAATCAATCAAATTGTTTAAATATTAATATTAATGATGTTTTGGAAACCTTATAGGTCATCATTATTCGGGATAATAAGGTCGCCTGTTAAAAGAAGATAAATATCTTGATTTGAATTAATCTTT
>CAQTPN010000219.1 GCA_948888345.1 uncultured bacterium
GGAAACTAAATTAAACACAAGTGCATTCGGTAAAAATGATATAAGGGGAATTTTCCCGTCCGCTGTTAATTCGGAAGTTTTTTATAACGCAGCAATAGGATATGTCCGTTTTGCAATAAACCAGTTTAAAGAAAAAGGGATTTCAAAACGCGCAGATGAACTTTGCTTCTGTGTTTGTATGGATGCAAGGCTTCATTCAAAAGAATTGAAAGATGCTGTTATAAAAGGCTTAACTTCATACGGTGCAAATGTTGTAGATATCGGTCTTGCGCCCACTCCTCTCGGATATTTCAGTGAATTTGCAAAAATCCCTGATGAAGTTTTAGAAGGCCGTAAAATCAACGGTGCCCTTATAATCACTGCCTCTCATAATCCTTCTGAATATAACGGTCTTAAAATGACATTCAATAAATCAAGCCTCACAGAAGAAGATATTAAAATTGTTAAAAAAGAAAGTGAATACGCTTTTGAATTATCAAAAGAAAACAGACTTCCCTACCTTCAAAAAGGCTTTGTAAAAGAATTTAATCTTGTTGAAGTATATCAAGAAAAGCTTCTTGACGGCTTTTCAAAATGCGCCTCAGGCTTAAAAATTGTTGTAGACAGCGCAAATGCTACAGCAGGGCCGGTTGCTCCAAAAATTTATACTGATATGGGTGCTGAAGTTATTGAGCTTTACTCTGAACCTGACGGCCATTTTCCAAACCACCACCCGAACCCATCCGATGAATCCACCCTTGATGATATAAAGCATGCCGTGCTTCAGGAAAAGGCTGATTTTGGTATAGCCTTTGACGGTGATTCAGATAGAATCGGCGTTATTGATTCAAAAGGAAGAATGATAACAGGGGATAAACTTCTTTTAATTTACGCGCTCGATTTAATTAATGCACTTAAAATACGCGGCGAAAAGCCGACCGTTGTATCGGAAGTTAAATGTTCTCAGGTTTTATACGATACAATTAATGAAAACGGCGGAAATGCCATTATGTATAAAACAGGCCACGGCTATATAAAATCTAAAATGAAAGAAACCGGCGCGCTTTTAGCAGGCGAGATGAGCGGCCATATTTTCTTTAAAGACAGATACTACGGTTTTGATGATGCAATTTATGCCGGCATGCGCTTAATTGAAATTGTATCTAAAAATAAAAAACAAAATCAAAATTTCAAGGTGGAAGATTTGCTTGAACCTTTTAATAAAGTGTTTATTTCAAAAGAAATCCGCCTGAAATGCCCGAATGAGCTTAAAAAAGAGGTTTTGGCCGAATTGAAAAATTATGTAAATGATGAACTTTTTAATTCAAAAATAAAAGATATCGTAACGCTTGATGGCATGCGTATAATCTTTGAAGACGGCTTCGCTCTTATAAGGCAATCAAATACGGAACCTGTCTTTACAATGCGTTTTGAAGCCAAAACAAAAGAAAAATGCCAAAATTATCAAAATGCACTTGTTGATTTAACGGAAAAACTTGTGGAAAAATTTTCCAAATAAAAATTGCGGCTTTATAAAAAATATTAAAAACAACTAGCAAAAAAAATTTTTTTCATGTTTTATATAAACCCACCCTTTTTGAAAATTATAAACGATTAATAGTCTAACCTTTTAGTAGAGAGAAAATAAACACGAGGATATTTAGATGAGAATAAATCCAATATCAATGGCGTATAACAATCGTCAAGATTTAAGACCCCAAAACCAAAATAATAATCAGAATGTAAGTTTTGGAAGATTTGCGGATGATACAGCAAGACGTATGGTTTACGATTATTTAGAAGTTAAAGATGATGATATTGGTTATAAACAGGCAGCTTTTGATTATTTAGATGAAACACCTTTTGTTACAATTAAAAGTGCAGTAAATAATGGTGACACCTTTATTTATGCTGTAGCTGAAAAAAGTGCTATTAATAAACATAAAAATAAGAATCTTTTTGATGATATGATAAAGTTGTTTTATCCCAAAAGTAGCATTGAAGCAAAATTCTTAAACAAAAATGCCAGAGCAGTAGGAGCTACTAGTGAACCCGGATTTTTGGAAGAACTTGAAGGCTTCACAGATGCGCATAATCTTTATGAAAACTTCTGCGATTGCGAAGAAGGCTATTATAGAAAAAGGGGAAACTCATCTCCTAGTAGCCATGTTGAAGATGAAGAAGATTATCCATATAAGAAAGGGTATGATTTTTACCGTTACTAAAAATATACTTTAAAAATTATTTTGTAAATTTTTATTACAAATATCACTAAAATTTAAATTTAAAAGCAAATTTAATTCTTCACTATCTTTTTATTCTTGAAAGGAACAAAAAGGACGGGCTATTTTTTATGCCATTATCGGTGAAGAATTTTAATACAAATTCTACCGTGTCTGAGAACCATAAAAGCAATTTAAGCTTTAAAGGTTCAAGGACAGGCAGCATCAAGCACCTCAAAGCAATTCAAACTATATCTGATTGTCATTTGAAAGAAACTTATGCAAGGTTGAAAAGCAAGGTTGGAAGCGATTTTTTACAAGGGAACACCTACAAAAAAGCAAATTCTTTTGTTGATACTTTAAAATACCCGTTTACCAAAATGCCTTTAGAAATATTAAATTTTTTCTCTGAAAAATTTAATATTCAAAGCTTATACAATAGTAAACTTTTAGTTGATTTTAGAAAGGCGGGTGAAAGTGAACAATACGAAAGAGCATTTAGAGGATTATTGCAAAATGGCGACGCTTTTCTTGATGGTGTCGCAAAAAGTGACAAATATAAACTCGACTCTGCCGATATTGAAAAGCTCTTATGCAGTGGTACAGGTCGAAACAGATGCGGAAACTTCCACGAAATATGCTCAGATGTAACCGACAAATACTATGCTAATTTTGATGAAAAATTAACCCCGGGAAAAGCAAAGTACAATACAACCCATGAAAGAACGGTAGCAAGGGTTGTATCGGGCGTACTTCCTGCTATCGTGCTTGGAAATGATTTTTACAATAAATCTATTAAAAACGGAAAAAGTGAAGCGGAAGCTGAAAAAGAAGCCGCAGGAAAAAGA
>CAQTPN010000220.1 GCA_948888345.1 uncultured bacterium
TTCTCATAAATTTTTCACCATTTCAATTATTTCTTCAAATTTCATAATTCTTGACGCTTTTAAAAGGATTGTCGTACCGGCTTCAAGGTCATTTTTAATAAATTTTGCACATTCTTCTTTTGTATTAAAATGTTTAGTTTTGTGAAGTGTGCTTGCTCTTGAAATAAATTTTGCCAATTCGCCTACTGTAAGAAGGGTTACATCCTTGTATGAAGATAAAAACTCACCTATTTTTTTGTGATAAGCTATCTCATCTTTTCCAAGCTCGCCCATATCCCCTAAAAGCACGCAAAGAGGCTCTTTGTATACTGTAAGAAAAGTTTTTAAAACCGCTGTCATTGATTCAGGATTTGCATTGTAGCTGTCGTTTATAAAGGTTAACCCCCCTGTTTTAGTGATTTCCCAGCGTTTTTCAATAGGCTTGTAATTTAGGAGCCCCTTTTGGATATTTTCGGTTGAAACACCTGCCCATTTGGCCGCTTCTATAACAAGCATGGCATTTTCAATATTATGTTCGCCTTCAATGCTAAGTGTATAGCGGGTTTTACCGTATGTAAATTCTGATTTTCCTATTTCTATTTTGATGTCAGAACAGTCTGAAAGCTTTGTTAGCACCTGTTTTCCTTGATATTTTAAATTTTCTTTTAAAATATCCGAATCCTGTCCTATAAAAATACCGTCCGGCTTAAGGTTTGATGCTATTTCACATTTTGCAACCGCAATATTTTTAAGGTTTCCAAGTCTTTCAACATGTGCAGAGCCAATATTTGTAATTATTCCGGCATCAGGGATTGCATATCTTGTCAACAGCTGAATTTCGCCTAAATTTCTCATACCCATTTCTATAACAAGAATTTCTGTGTCCAAAGGCATTGAAAACATTGTCTCACATAGGCCGATTTCATTATTATGATTCAGTTTTGACTTATGAGTTTTAAAAGCCGTTTCAAGAACGCTTGATAACATTTCTTTTGTGGTAGTTTTGCCTGAACTGCCTGTGATTGCAACTACTTTTGGGTTAATTTTTTCTCTTATGTATTTTGCAAGTTCAAGATAAGCTATAAGGGTGTTTTTAACGTATAATACAAAATTTGCATCTTTATTTATCTTATATTTTTCTTGTGTAAAATACCCTAAGGCCCCATTTTCAAGGGCTTTATCGATAAAATTATGCCCGTCAAAATTTTCTCCCCTCAGGGGAAGATAAATTATATTGTCTGAGTTTTTGTTGATTTTTCTTGTGTCGGTTGAAATCTCAAAAGTGCCTTCTGTATTGGTTTTGTGGAGGATTTTTGCTCCTGTCACTTCTATTATTTCATCTATATTAAATTTCAAATTATACTCCTGAAAAATACCTTGTTTATTATGTTTCAGCCAAATTTAACAAGGCTTTCTAAATTTTAAAAACTTCCTTTATTATTGTAAACTAAACAGATTTTGATGTAAAATGATTTTTGATGAAAAAAATTGCTTTTATACCTATTGATAACAGACCCATCTGTTATACGCTCGCAGAGCAGATTTGCGCCGTAAATTCAGATTTGAAATTGTATCTGCCCGACAGAAAATTACTTGGCGGGTTAACGACTATGGCTGATATTTCAGGTATATTGAACTGGCTGAAAGCTTTGCCTGATGTGGATTATATTGTTATTTCACTGGATACTGTTGCATATGGCGGGCTTGTGGCTTCAAGAAGAATTGCTGATGATTTTGAAAGAATAAAAAAACGCCTTTTGGATTTTGAAAATGTTCTAAGGTCAAAAGAGGCAAGGGTTTTAGCTTTTTCCAGCATTATGAGAATTTCTAATAATAATATAAATGAAGAGGAAAAAGAATATTGGAATCCTTGGGGGAAGCGGATTTTTGAATATTCTTACCACCAGCATAAATCTCGTGCATTAAAACAGTATAATTGCGTTTATAGTACAATTCCTGCGGAGATTTTGGACGATTATCTTTCAACGAGAAAAAGAAATTTTGAAATTAATAAATTATATTTAGACTGGCTTGAAAAAGGTGTATTAAATACACTTGTATACTCTAAGGATGACACCGGAGAATTCGGGCTTAATGTTGAAGAAGCGCAAAGCCTTGCAATGGAAGCCAAAGCAAGAAATTTAAATGCTATAATTAAAACGGGAGCGGATGAAATTCCTCTAACCCTATTAACAAGGGCAATTTTAGATGGTGATAATGTTAAAATTAAGCCATACTTTGTTTTTCCGAATTCAAAAGGTAAAATTTCAAAATATGAGGACATTTCAGTTGAAAATTGTGTAAAATCCCAACTTTCCCTTGCAGGAGTTGAACTTGACGCGTCTGAAAATCCTGAAATTACTATGGTTGTTAATAATTTTGACTACGAACAGGGAGATTTGGTTTTAGGAGATGTTATAAATAATTTTTCCGGCGAATTTAAGCTGCCTGAAACTCCTTACTTTATTGCGGATATTAACAATGCTAACGGGTCAGATAATGAACTGGTGAGCAAAATCACGGACGGAAAATTTAAAATCGGCTCTATGCTTGCTTATAGTGCGTATAATACGAGCGCAAATACAATAGGCAGTTCGCTTTGTATGGCCGTAAATACTTATCTGGCCTTAAAAAGCGGTACTTTTAGAGAGGATGCCTTTAAGTATTTAATGGCAGTGAGACTTTTGGATGATTGGGCATATCAAGCAAACGTTCGAAAGGCAGTGAGAGAAGCTGGTTTAGATTTTAATGAGGCTCTAAAGGCGAATATATCTGAATTTAAACGCTTTGAGAAAAAGATTTCACAATTTTTAAATTTTAATTTTTCGGCTGAATATTTTTTACCATGGGATAGAAGTTTTGAAATTGAAATTAATTTGTTACAAAGGTAAAAATTTAATTGATTTTTCTTAAAAATTGCTGTAAAATCTGCTTAGGAGACTATTTTCGGGTGCAAAATGGATATAAAATTTGAAAAATGGCAGGGGCTTGGGAATGATTTTATAATTCTTGAAAATGCTGATGCAACA
>CAQTPN010000221.1 GCA_948888345.1 uncultured bacterium
AGGCACAAAAAGAAAAAGACAAAGAGTAAGCGGTTTTAGAGCAAGAATGGCAACTCCTCAAGGCCAGAAAACCCTCAGCAGAAGACGTGCAAAAGGCCGCCACAGTTTAGCAATTACAGCAAAGAAACGTGCTTAATAAAGATTTCAGATTAAAAAAGAACTCATCTTTTAAGGCAACTTACTCACAGAGAAGGATTGTCTCGGATGAGTTTTTCGTTTTATACGGCGGGAAAAACAAAGAAAATCCTGACCATGCTACAAAAATAGGCTTTGTTGTAAGCAAAAAAATCCACAAAAGAGCCGTTAAAAGAAACAGAATAAAAAGACTCGCAAGAGAGGCAGTAAGGTTAAATATTAAGAATGGTAAAGCTGAGTTTAATCAATTTCAAAGCCTCATTTATATGGCAAAAGAGGGTGCTCTGGGGCTTGATTTTAAAAAAGCACAATTAAGTGTTACAAAACTTATAAATAAATTAGCAAACAAATTTATTTAGGAGTATTATAAATCTATCATGAACAGTTTACTTGAAGATTTAGAAGCGCATAAAGACGACAAAATACAAAAGCCGAATTTTGATACCCGCATGGGCAGAGAATTTCTTGCGTTTTATTTAAAAACCAAATTTAAACAGATAATAAACTGGGATAAAAAAACGGGCCAGAACCTTTTTATATCAATTAAAGATGACTTTATTGAAAGATTCCTGGAAAGACTTATAAGTCATCCCAAAGAAAGAATTTTGATAGGCATTACAGGTGAATCCGCCTCAGGAAAATCTACAATCTGCAAAGAGATTTTAGAAAATACACAAAGATTAAACCTCCCTGTTACAATTTTGAGTGCTGATAATTATTTTAATGACATTTCCCATTTAATTAAAAAATACGGTGATTTTGATAAATTAAGAGATGCAGGCTATGACGTTGATGCACCTGAAAATTTTCAATTGGATTTAATGGCAAAAAACCTGGAAGAATTGAAAAGCGGGTGTGATATTTTAGCACCAAAATACCTTGTAAACGGCACAGGGGTAAGCATTCCTGCAGGCTTGCCGGTAAAATCCAATAAAATTGTTGTGATTGAAGGCATGGCAACAATGCTTGAGCCTGTAAAAAATCTTTTCGATATAAAAATTTATGTGGAAATTGATGATAAGATAAGGAAAAAACGCTTTATCAGCCGCGCAAAGGACAGAAACCAAGATAAAGACAATGCACAAAAACATTGGGAATATGTTTTAAGGGCAGGAGAAAGATATGTTCAGCCCGCTAAGAAAGAATGCGACATTATAGCAAGCGGCGAATGCGATTTAGAATACTTCTCAAAACTTTTAGAATATATAAACCTTGCAACCAATAGCTTTTTGGAAGCATAGACATCCGGTAAAAATATCCAACCTGTAAAATTATTCTTCAGGTGGTAAACTGTCGCAAAATTGCAGAGAAAAATTCTAATAATCTACATCTTTAAAATATTTTTTAATATCTTCAATCAGGGGTCGGATGTTTAATTTTAATGTTTCATAATCACAGCTGTTGTCTATTTTGTAATTCCAGCCTGTATAATTATCAAGGGCAATTTCGGTTAAATCATTTTCGTTTGTTATTATTCCGCGGGCTTTACGAGCATCTAAAGAGGCTTCAACTCTTATCATGTAAGCATTATTGGCCTTAAAAATATCTAATTCATGCTCAAGACGCAAATCCGGAACAATAATATCGGAATTCATATTCAATATTTCATTCAGCCAAAAATCAGGGTCTTGACGTCTTCCCCAGTCTCCAAGCTCTATCAAACCTGTTCTGTATTTTGATTTATCAGTTTCAATCTCTTCATACGTAAGTCCGTTTTTCTTACCGTACATAATTTTTATCGCATCACCTATGCCTATTCTTTTAAAAGAATATAATTCTTCAAGTAAAAGCTTTGCTACGGTGTCTTTTCCGGAGTATTGTTTTCCTGATAATACAATTATTTTTTTCATAATTTAAATTATATTACACATACTTTTTGGGATTAATACGTTAAAATAAGGATTTTTTAAAACAAAAATCCGCAAAAGAATATGCGGATTGATAAATTTTCTCCATAAAGTCCGTAGCCGTTAAGCTCAATACTTTTTAGAAAAACACTAACTATATTTCACTTTTTACACTTATATAAAAACATTTTGTATATACTAATTGCATAATAAGTATATATTGTTACAAAACTTAATAATAAGCAATAAAAAAGGCAATTTTTAAAAGCAAAAATTCTTTATTAAAGTGTAGAGATTTTAAAAAAGACCACACGAGAGATTAACCAATTAAATTTAGGAGAGTACGACTATGGGCTGGGTAACATTATCACTCAGGAAAATGGCCCTGAAACAAAGGGTATCAAACCTTGAATACCGTCTTGTTCAGATAAGCCAACAGCAACAAACACTTGCAAACCAATCATCATACGCACAAAGATATATGGGTATGATGCAAAATCAAAGCATGATGCAATTGAATGTTGACCGTCAAAACTATCTTAAAGATGCAAGAAATAATTTCTCTAATAATGGTTCCGATTATCAATCTCAACTGGATCTACAAACGGCACTGGATGATATAAACCTGAATTACCAGTTTGAACAAATGAATATGGAATCAGTATTCCAGGCACAGGAAGATTCAATGCTCAAAGAGATTAACTCGCAGCAACAGCAGCTTGAACTTGAGCAGGAACAAATTCAAACACAATTAGCTGCAGCACAGGCTGAATTAGAAAGCCTTGATTCTGCAATAACTAACGATATTAAAAACGGAGCAATCAAATTAACTTCATAAAATAAGCATAAATAAAACAAACTAAGGATAGGGAATAGGTTTATAGTTACGCCTGATTATTAAGCTGTAATATTTATAGCTTAATAATCAGGCTTTTTATATATTTTCAGGCAAAATAAAACCCGAAGGAAAGATGACTATTTTTTATTAAGATCGGAAGAGCGTCGTGTAGGGAAAGAG
>CAQTPN010000222.1 GCA_948888345.1 uncultured bacterium
GCTTTATTTTGCATGGTAAAATATTAATAATTCTTTTCCAAAAGCTCCATAACTTTTTTATAATTGTCAAGAATATGATTCAATCTTCCTTGTGTAATTTTTTTATTTTTATATCTTGCATCTCTGCTGTTTCTATATAATGTTTCGTAATAAATTAAAACATTTGAAGTTTTTGCATAGCTTTCGTTTGCAAGCAAAAACTTGATGTTGTCATGTGAATTTATTGAATTAATCGGTGCACCTTTTTTATAAAGATAGGCTTTTGCATAACATAAAGCACTATAAAAAATAGCTACAATCTGCCAGCCTAAAAATAAATTATTTTTGCTTAAGAATTCATAAAGCTCATAATTTTCTTTGCTTTTATTAATAAAATCTTCACAGTATTCATCTAGCATATTTTTAGAGCCTTTCGCGGCAGTATATTTATTTTTTTATCCGATGACTGATTTATGTAGATTTCGGGAAAATAGTTTTCCATTTGCTCCCATTTTGTCATAGTTGATGTGATAAAATCTTCTGTTTGAAAATTTTCATCAAATGTAAAAATATATATCTCAATTTTATTTAAATTTGGATATAAATAAACATCATCAATATTTGCATCTTCTTTTAAACTGTGCAAAGAGGCAAATAAAGAGTACATAAAACGGACTCTATCCTGAGATAGTACGTTATTGCTGTCTTTGAGCATATCTTCATTAATCATCAAAAGTTTTTATATCGGATATACTAAAACCGATAAACTCCTTTCTTTATATATCTTAACACAATGCTTAAAGCTAGAATAGTGCGGTGTTTTGTAGGGTATATTTTAAACCGGTTATAAGTATGGCTGGTTTATGTGTTTATGTTTTCTTTTACTATATTAAGTGCGGCGGTGAGTTTTTGCTTATTATTTGTGTAAAAATAACCTATTATTGTTTCAAGAGCTGTTGCATATCTGTGTATATCGGGCTTGTTTCTTTTACAGACGGTTAATGGAAGATTTCTTGCGCGGCGAAATATTTCTTTTTCTTCTTCATTTAATATTTTTTCATAAATAATTTCAGCCATTTTTGCCTGAAATTCAGCGCACACAAAGGCAATTGTATTTTTGTGCATATTATTTAAAGACTTTGTTTTAAACACCACATTTTCTCTTATGAATAATTCATAGACTGCATCTCCAAGATGAGCATATCTTTTTAAATCAAAATTTTCCATACAAAAATTGTAGCATAAACCTTACCTCTATAATGGCGCGAATTTTGTTAACAATTTGTAATATTTCTGCTGCAAACATCAATTTTAAAAGGAGAAAATACTTTATTTATGTATAGGGAAGATATTAAGTTATAAAGGGAGTTTTATGACGGGAGTTTCCTCAATTGATATGTCGTATACAACAGATGCGCTTAAATATATAAACGGCGCAGGTGTTTGCAGCGATTCAATAGTAAATGATGTAACCGGGGCTTTTGGCGCAGTTCCGTCAAATGCAGCCTTTATGGGTGTTTTTTATACAGGCGGGCAGCTGCTTAAAAAAACCGATAATGTTGCGACAAGCATCTTTACAGGTAAAGAGGCAAAAACCATTTTGGGAAATACAAAATATACCCGCGCGGGTATTAAAGGGCTTTGTGATACAACAGGAAATATATTCAAAGTATTAAAAAATAAAGAAATAAGCGGGATAGTAACTCAAGGAAAAGGGCTTTCCGGTTCGCTTAATAACGGAGAGATGGTGGAACTTGTAAAAAATCTTGCGAAATCAGGCAAGGGCGAAAGCGAGATTTTAAACATATTAAAAAGCGCAGGAAATAATACCGATGATATTATAAAGGTTTTAAAAACTGAAGCGGGGCAGGTTGCACAGCCTTCAAAAATAGCAAAACTCTGGGGTAAATTTGCAGGAACAGAATTAGGCAAAAAGGTTGTAAATTCTACAATTGTTCAAGGTGCAAAAAAGAAGGGTGCAGAATTTTTAAGTACAACAGCTGCAGGCAAGGCCATAAGTTCCGGTGCGGGTAAATTTTCAAAGATGTTCAAATCAACCGGCGCAGGTGCCATGATGATGATTGACGGTGCTCTTGCGCTCTTTACGGATGTTGTTCCTGCGTTTAGCCAGGGCGGCTTCGGGGAAGGGGTTAAACAGACGGCAAAATCTGCAGTAAAAGTAGCTGCAGGTGCAGGCGGCTGGGCGGTTGGTGCTACTGCAGGCAAGGCTGCAGGTGCTGCAATAGGTACATTAATTTGCCCGGGTATTGGTACTGCAATAGGTACATTTATAGGTGATATGATTGGCGGTACAATAGGCTCTGCTATTGCGGGAAAAGTAACGGAAAAAGTTATAGGTAAAGATTATACTGATAAAGTTCAGGATGAAGCTATTGAACAGCAGGCAATTCAGATAGCATCGAATTCTTCTTCAATGAATGAACTAAACAGCTATGTATATCAATTAATTCAAGAAGATATGGCAGATGGAAAATTATCAAAAGACAGCAAAAAGATGCTTGAATATCTTGAATCAGGTGCAGCAGATACTACAAGCCTTGCATATAATTATGGAACTTCAGGAAATGCAGGATTAAGCGAACTTGTATCAAGAATTCAATCAGGGGATACATCCGTTTATACTGTGCCGGATGATGTTCTTGAGGCAAGCTCTTACGGAAATCTTTCATTTGGTTCAAGTTTTGCAAATAATTATACAAACTTTGGCTACACAAATCCTTATGCAGTAGCAAATAATGAAGCTTTGAACTTTTACGGATAAATTTTATGCGATAGTTTGTCCTAAAGATATTAAATCTTCATAAGGCACACCTGCTTCGGATAGTTCTTCCGCGGTAAGGCCAAACAGAGTTATTAAATTATCGGCTTCCATTCTGCTATTTTTTGATAACATATTAAAAACCTTGCTTACGGCTGTTTCTCTTGTCATAAACAGGCTTGAATTACTTTTATGAAGTATACGTTTTTTTGCTTTTCCCATAGTTTTCATGATGGTA
>CAQTPN010000223.1 GCA_948888345.1 uncultured bacterium
GGGTGTGTGGTTTTCAACTGCTTCAATCATTACATCTTTTTGAAATTCAGGCTGGGATACTTGCATTCTTCTTGCCTTGCCTATTGCAGGGTGCGCAACATCGCCGTCTCCAGCTATTTCATTTGATGTATCAACTACAACAACTCTTTTTCCTATTTCATCCGCTACAAGCCTTGAAATTTCTCTTAATTTCGTTGTTTTACCAACCCCCGGGCGGCCAAGGAAAAGAATGCTTTTATTTTGCATAACAAAATCTTTAATACAGGCAATTGTTCCCGTTACAACACGTCCGATACGCATCGTAAGGCCTATTATTTTCCCCTGCCTGTTTCTTATGGCAGAAATTCTGTGAAGGGTGCCTGCAATTCCTGAACGGTTATCCGAAGTGAATTCGGGAATTTTTTCCACTATAAAATTAATATCATCCGATACAACCGTATCAGAACCAAGATAGACAATTTTGCCGTTTCCAATCCTAACTTCCGGAATTCTTCCAATATCAAGCACAATTTCAATAGCATCATCAAGGCTGCCCTCCACAATATGGCGTTTTATTTTAGGGGGCAAAATATCAATTAAAAGCCGGATGTCATTTTGAAATTGTATCTCGCTCATATACTTTTGCCTTTCAAAAGCTAACAACTACATTTTTGTTTAAAAACTACATTTGTAACTTACAGTCATGTTATCGGATTTTTTATTAAAAACTTTATATCTATAATTTATTTATAATGGCATTTATAAGCTTTGTAAACTTTTGCGTGGCAATTTTTCCAACTTCAACCACTTCATCATGGCTTAATTTATTTTTTGAAATTCCGCTTGCATAGTTTGTAATCAGGCTGATACCGATAGTATCCATCCCGAGATAATTTGAAATAATAGCTTCAGGCACGGTAGACATTCCGACAGCACTTCCGCCCAAGGCTTTAAACATTCTGACTTCAGCAGGCGTTTCATAACTCGGGCCTGTTGTCATAACGTATACACCTTCTTTAATTTCAAGCCCTAAATCTTTGGCGCAGGATTTCACTTTTTCCTGCATAGAATCTGTATAAATATTTGACATATCCGGAAATCTTTCGCCCAGAGTATCGTCGTTTTTACCTATTAAAGGATTTTTTGATGTGAAATTAATATGGTCAGTTATAAGCATTAAATCAGAGGGCTTGAAATCTTCCCTTAAAGAACCTGCAGCGTTTGTTAAAATAAGGGTTTTCACCCCAAGTTTTTTAAATATTTTAATAGGATAAGTTATATCCTTAAGGTCGTATCCTTCGTAAAAATGTAATCTGCCCTGCATTACAACAATTTTTTTATCAAAAAGTTCAGAGAAAAATAAAGAGCCTTTGTGCCCTTTAACTGTTGATGTTTTAAAATCCGGGATATCAGCGTATTCTATCGTTATCCCGTCTAAATTCTTTGTAAATTCCCCTAAACCGGAACCCAGCACCAGAGCAATATCAGGTACAAAATTACCGGTTCTTTTGTTTATAAAATCTATGGTGGCTTGCAATTTTAAAATACCTTTATTTTTTAAGGCAAACTAGCCTACAAGTCCGCTGTCATCTGCTTCGGATGCCTTTACCATAATAGCATGCTGCACAGGTTTTTCTTTTTTAATATTAGAATCATAAGAAGCTTCAAAATCGTATCCGAAATCATCCTTATTTTTCTTCATTTGAGACTCATCCACCAATTTTTTTGCAAGTTCAATAAGTTCATAAACTAATTGATATCTGTTAGGTGTTTTTTCGTTTAACTCCCATGCAATTTTTGTAATCTGGTTCATAAATTTCTCCTTGTTCTAATAATACAATGACTATACTTTTCTTGCAAGGGATGGAGTTATATTTTGTCCGCTTTTTATGTTAATCTGCCATGGAGGTTGTATCTGTAATATTTAATCAGTCTTCCGTAAACATCATATATTTCAATTCTGCGGTTTGATAAGAAAGTTTCAGGAGGATTGTATACTGCGGCGGGATTTTCCAAAACAACACTTGCAAGCCGCCCCTGCCTGTCTGTTTTGGTAGTTATATCTTTTTGACCGTCTGCACCGTATGTAGTTGTCATTGTGCAATCACTGTAATGCTTTATTGATTTAAGCAATGTACCGTTTTTTGAGTATGTATAAGATGTTTTAGGCTTTTTAGAATAATCGTATTTATCTATTGTGCCGTCTTCGTTTTCCTGCAGGGTTATTCTGCCTTCAGTATCAATTACTCTTGCACAGCCGTTATATTCATCATATTCAATTTTTCCGCCGGTTATTAAAAGGAATTCAGGAATATCGGATACCGGTTTTGTATCTTTTGCTTTAAGACTGCCGTCAGAATTAAATGTCTCTATACTCTCCAGTCTGCCTTTGGAATACTTTTCCGTTTTGGAGGGATTTTTTGAACCTTTTTCATAATAGTTAATACTGTTTAATGAACAGCTTCCGTCTTTATTGACACTGTAGGATGAGCTTTTCCAGCTTCCGTCTTCCGCAAGTGCGGTGTGAAGCATTCCAATTACAACACCTTCTGCATTATAAAATTTTGTATCGGTAATAAAACTGCCATCGCCGATTTTGTAGCAGTCATCTTCAACAAGCAGCTTACCGGTTGCTTTATCATGAACTTTTTTTAATGTTGGAATACCGTCTTTGTATTCAATGGTTGTAATCTGTACGGAACCGTCAGATGATTTTTTGGCTGAATATGTTATATTGCCGTCATTGTCTTTAATTTCACATACTTCGCCTTTATCATCATAGGTATAAGTATTACTATCTCCCCTGAAATCTTTTATGGTTACGGTTGTATTTGGTTCACCGCGCGTATAATTCGGTCCGTCAGCATCACAGGCACTATCGGCCTGCTCGGATGTTATTCCCTGTGTAAGGTTTTTCAGCGTATTCCATAGCGTGTTTAAAAAATTGCTTTCCGTTTTATCATTTTTGCGTTCAATATTTTCGCTGCTTCTTGTTGAAAATGAAACAGTATCA
>CAQTPN010000224.1 GCA_948888345.1 uncultured bacterium
AAATCCGTTTCCTTAAAAAGGCAAAGCCTCAAGGTATACTTCAATTATCTTTTAATTTAAGAGCTTACTCTCCCTTTTATTAAAAATGTAGGAACAAAATTACAACCTGTCCTAATGAGGGTAATTTTATTTTAACATATTATTAACAAACACGCATTACCCGTTTTAATTATTTTTTAAGTTAAACAATTTCTTTTTAAAATAAATTTATGAAACGTTATTTATTTCAAAGAAGGTAATAATTCTTATGAGACATTCGGCTGTCGCATAAACGAGTTTTAAAAAGATATTTTTTGCGCGTTTTCTATAAAAACAAAGCTTATTTTGAATTTCAAGAAGCTCTACCTGTTTTGTAGATAACTTATCAAGATCTAAATTTTTAAGACCGAAATTTTTGTACAGGAGGTTTGCTCCGGCTTCAGTTGTAGTCATTTTACATATTCCTCTCTTAATCGGTGACATTTTTAAGAATATACTAAAATAAATTTTTTAGTATTACCTAATCGGGTAATATAAAAATCATCAATAAATTCTCTGTTTTATCTTTGACTGTTTTTAATATGTTTTATTATACCTTAAAGAATAGTACTGCCAATATAAGGTTTTAACAAATTATAAAGATTGCATTAAGAATTGGCTTGAAGGGTTGAAAAGTTTTTATGTTTTGTGTAATATTACATCCGTAACAGTTAGATTAATCTGTTGAAGCATGGCAATTTTTTATTTTCAGACGGTTTATATTGACTGTCGATAGAAAATAATCTTTATATGGAATAAAAAGGAATTTGATGACACCTTTAGCAGTAAACAATATCGGAATAGAGAAGAATCAATATAACACAAAAAATAATCCTAATTTTACAGGTGCACTTGATGGTGCCGTTCGTGTGCTAAAAACTTTTAATGACAAACCCATGGTGGGTGTTGCCTTTACTGATACTGTTGCAACAAATGCACCGAGAAGTATTGTAGATTTTGCAACTCTGGGCCCTGCTGCGGGTTTTGAAACTGCAAGAAGAGAATTTTCGGGTCTTATTGTAAACTGCTTAATGCCGAGCTTTTTTGTACTTGGTGCGGCAAAACTTGTCAATAATCATTATATGAAGGATTTCAAGGGTGTGAATATGTCCTCTTCATGGGCAAATTCCGAAACTATTGATACCTTAAAAGACGTTTATAAAGATGTTCTAAACCAGGGTTTAACAGATAAAGACGCCGCAAAAAGCTTTGTAAAACAAACTCTGGACAGCCTTGAAGGCTTAAACGGCAAAGAATGGATAAATTTTGCAGATAAGCTTAAGGGCGAAAAAGGCAGAGAAGCTATTGATTTGCTTGCAGATGCCATTTCAAACCCTGCAATGAGCAAAAAAGATACAAAAAATGCCATAAATAAAGCCTTAAAGAACATTGTTCAAGAAACTGAAGCAGTTGAAACATTAAGGTTTAAAACAGCAATAAGTGCTTCGGATGCAAAAACTGCCTCATCAAATGCTGCACAAAGTAAAATTTTCGGTTCAAATCTTGCTGATTTATTAAGAGACCAGGTTGATTTAGGGCGCAAATTCAGTCATGAATCAGTTAAAAATAATATTGATAAATTTGCCGCAAGTGCAAAGAAAATGGTTAATACAAAGAGTATGATGGGCTTAGCTGTTGTGCTGCCGCTTGCCATGTCTATGCAATATATTAACAGAGCTATTACCCGCCATAAATACAAAAAAACGGGTGCTCCTATTTATAAAGATTTTGAAAAAGACGAAAACAGGGTTTTAACCCCCGAAGAACAGAAGAAACTAAATAAAACAAAACCATTCTGTGTTGCTTCAATGGTAGGCCTGGCACTTTTATCCATGATGAAAAAGCCTTCGCTTGAAATGTTCCAGTTTAAAGGCATGTTCCCGACGGTTGACCAGTGCAGATGGATTGCAACAGGAACATTTGCGTCCCGTATGCTTGCTGCAGAGGACCCTAATGAACTTAGAGAAAGCACCGTAAGAGATATAGCATCATTTTCAGGACTTTATTTCCTTGGAGATTATGCTTCAAAAGCCACTGCCACTTTAATTGAAAAATTAGATAAAGGTGTAAAACTTCTTAACCATACAAAAGAGCTTCCGCAGGATGCTTCAGTGTTTAAGAAATTCGGCAACTGGGTTAAAAATGTTAAGGTTAAATCTTTTGATGAAGTTGCAAGCAGTGCAAAGGGTACAAAATACAGGGGAATTTGCGAACTTGCAAGCCTTGGCTTTTCAATTGTTACACTTGGAATATTACTTCCTATGTACAATAAACATGTGACAGCAAAAAAAGAAGCTGAGCGCAAGGCAAACCTTCAAAAAGAGCAGAATAAAATTCAGCAGATGGCAAGCACTACCCCTGATGTTACAAAAACGCCGATGCAGCCTGTACAGGCTCCTCAAAATCCTCCAATAAGCCCTGATAGAATGTTTATTCATCCTATGAAGGATACAAGCATAGGCAGAAATAATAATGTAAGCATTTTAAACGGTACAAAAGTAAAAGATTTGGAAGTTACGGCCTTTAATGTTCAGGAAAGTGCCGTTAAAGGATGTTATGATTTTGAAATGAAGGGCAAATTTAAAGACTGGGAAGAATATGCAAATGATGATGTCTTTAAAAACGTTGCCACGGAATGCTTTAGATAAATTTCACCTTATATAAGCGGGATGATATACCAAAATCTATCTCATAAAAAATAATATTTTTATTATTTTTAATAAGCTGTATAATTCTATCTGCAAATGCTGCATTTTTGCAGTATGAAGGAATATAAACCCAGTAAAATTTATCTTTATCAAGGTTTTTAAAAGTTTTATCAAGGGCTTTTTCATCAAAATCGGATATATTAATTATACTTTTATCATCAATATCCATTTTTAAGCAATCTTTATAAAAAATATAAAAATTCATATTAAATTCAGGAATAATTATCATATCCTGCCTGCTGTCAAAATTATCCTTTAAAA
>CAQTPN010000225.1 GCA_948888345.1 uncultured bacterium
ATGAAATGAATCACCTTGAAGATGGCTGGGAAGAAGAACTTAGCACTAAAGAAGATTTTGTAAATGCTGCCGAACTTGCAATATATCTGAATAACCACGGGCTTTTCCCTAATTATTCCTACGATGATCGCAGGCCCGATGTAGATGTTTTAAATTTTTATGACCGTGGATTAAGTTTTTAAAAATTATTTAAATACACTAGCAAATTTTAAAATTTACAGGTTTTGTACATGACACAAAAATAGAGTAAAAAAGTTAGGATAATATTAAGATGAGAATTCAAGGTATTCAAAATTTTGCACAAAATGCGATTGATAAATGCTGCAAACCCCGAAAATCACTTGAAAATAATTCGCAAAACAATTTAGAACGCACCCCCGCAATGGATACAGTAAGTTTTGGTGTGTACGATAAAGCTAATAAAGATTTTGTTAGCAGTTGTGCAGTTTATAAGCTTATTGGACATGATCGTTTTTTAAGACTTACCGAAGCACTTGAAGATTCTATTTATCTCAGAGTTTTCCCTACAAAAGATACTCTTCTTGATCCTATGCGTGGCAAATGCAGATTAGAACTTGTAAGTTTTAGAGAAATGCGGCCCGATGCACCAAAAAGAATGGTGGATGAATACGACGAAACTATGCGTGATCGCATGAAAGATTTCAATGAAATGAATCACCTTGAAGATGGCTGGGAAAAAGAACTTAGCACAAAAGAAGATTTTGTAAATGCTGCAGAACTTGCAATATATCTGGATGACCACGGACTATTTCCAAAAGATGATGACCACTATGTGAGGCCATTTTTACCATACGGAATTGATATGTAATAATAAAAAACCGGACATTTTATTTTGTCCGGTTTTTTATTATTTATAAATTAATTGTAAAATGTCTTAATATTTCTTTATTTTTCGGCAAATTTTTATTTGTCCGTGCCTTATATAAATAAAGTGTGTATGCTAATAGGTTAGAATGCAGATTTCATTTAAAAATTCTAATAATTCCCCTTCTTTTAAAGGAAAAGTGCCGGATTTTGCCAATGCAGTTTCTGTTGCAAGGCGCGCCTCCTGCCCGCATGGTAAATTTTCCGGCATATACAACACTTTTGTTTCGGGTGCTCAAAAAAAAGCTCCTGAATTAGTTGAAAGTGTTGATGGTGTATTTATAGCAAAAGAAGAAAGCTTCCCGAGAAGATTAATTGAAGCAGGAAGAGATTTTATTGAGCTTCCTTTTGATTTTGCAAATGATATTGCATCACACTTCCCAAATTCAAGAATATACAACAGTAAAATTCTCCAAAAGCACAGACAGCATATTTTTGAAGAAAATACCGTAAAAGGTTTTCAAGGTATTTTTGATTACGGTTCTAAATATTTAAGGGATGAAAAAGTAAATGCTAATGAATTAATGCCTTCTTTGGCTGAAAATTGCAGTGAAGAATGCAAAAAAGTATGTAACAGCCTTGCAAATAAATTTAATGAGCAGATGAATAAATCTGCAGAATTAAACAGAGCACTCTATGATACAAAAAAAGAACGCTTTGATACAAGAATGATTTCAGGGCTTACAGGGGCATTGTTCCTCGGGAATGATTTCTATAATTCTGCCATATTAAAGGGCAAAAATGAAGAAGAGGCTAAAAAAGCCCAGCATAAAAAACAGGGGCAGGAAATTAAAGAAAATATAATAGAAGGCTTTGTACAATACGGTGCTATGGCCTGCTTCCCAAAACTTTCCCAAACAAGTATTCCGTTTGCTGTTGCATCGGGTGTCGGCGTAAGTACTTTAGCAAGAATTCTTTCAAGAAAAATGTCCGGAATGCGCTTAACCAGAATGGATGCGCCTGAAAATTCGATGGCGGAATTTGTTAAGGCTGCAAAAAATAATGAACCATATAAAACCCAGAGTGAAAAGGATAAAGAGGCTAAAAAACCGATTTTATCCCTTAAAAATATTGCTCTTGTGTGCGCAGGCATTATAGCGGCAGGCTTTGCAGGTAAAAAACTTGGAGCCGTAACAGGCCTTACTGATGAAATAAATGCACATAAAAATAAATTATTTAAAAATGCAACGGAAGAAATTTTCGCAAAACCTGATGAAATTAAAAATATTGCAAGTATTGCGGAAAAATATGGTGAATCTCATATTGTTAACAGTGAACTGTTGTCAGCAGTAAAAAAACTTGAAAATAATGGCGCAGTATCAATCGGCGAGAGATATAAAACCATAAAGCTCCCCGGAGGCTTAACCGTTACCCATAGGGCATTAAAAAAAGCATTTATGACCCCGCTTAATTTTGTAAAAGAATTTGTAACTTATCCGTATAAGCTTGCATCTAATTTTGCGGAAGCGTTTAAAAAATCTAAAATGAACAGCACTATTGAAAAAACTTCTGATGAAATAGCTGAACTAAATAACAAAATAAAAACAACAACCGATGCACAAGAAATAGTGCAAATTAGTAAAAAAGCAAATAACGCTAAAAATAAATTAAATGAGCTTAAGGCAGAAGCTACTAGAATAAATAATGCCAAAAAGACCGGCTCAGAAAAACTTGCGGACAGATACAATATTAAAAACATTTACATAAGATACAAGAAATTTGAAGAAAAATTCGGCTCCGACCCTCAAAGGCTTGAAGAAGAATTCGGTAAATATTTAAATAATCTTCGCGCCGCATCCTTAAACAACAAAACTTCATCAAAATTGAAAAACTCTGAAATCGGCGTATTGGCGCAAATTACAGGCACTTTGACCGGCATGTGGTTCAACATGAATGATGAATACAATGCTGCAATTAAAAACGGCAACAATAAACAGGATGCCGAAAAAGCCGCAAGAAAGCGCGGTTTGAACAAATTTGCAAGAATGACCTCGCAAACTGCAATATTTGGCGCATTGAGCAAACTGTTTAAGGCACAGTACGAAGGAAGCCTCTTCGGTGCGGGTATAATCGTTGCAGTGAGCACAGTTTTAACCGATAT
>CAQTPN010000226.1:0-2538 GCA_948888345.1 uncultured bacterium
ACACAAAACCTTTTAATATCATCTAAATTAATGATTTTTTAAAAAAAGGCATGAAAAATTCTAAGAATTTTTAAGAAATCTTAAGTCTGCGATTTTAATGGAAGTATTTTAGAGGTCATTTCCTAATTTAATCGGTATTTGCGATATTCTTCATTACTTACCGGAGAACAGGCAAAGTTTAAATCAGGGCGAATTTTGTATAGCTGCCCTGCATCCTTCATATACAGAACTCCGTCTGCATAATAGAAAATCCCTGTTGCACAGATATTATCGCCGCTCATCTGCATATAATTCCTGTCTTTATCATAATAATAAATGGCAGAAAAAGCCTCCTGACCCTGCGGGGCGGTTATTTCCATATAATAATCACCCTCTTTAATTTCATTTCTGTCAAAAGGCCCGTAAAATCTCCCGTCAGCAGCACTATATGTATAATATGCAGGCCTGTCCGCAAAGGCTGCAGAAGCTAAAGGAACAGCTTCTTCTTTTACTGTATTGTTTAAAGCCGGTTCAAAATTTGTTTGAGAAACAGTTTGAGGAATTGTTTGAGAAGCTGTTTCGGATTTTTTATCCGTTATTTTATTGAAGCTTGAAATTATAAGCCCGAAATAGCATACCGCCATTAAAAATACAACGGCACTAAAAGTTAACGATATTATTTTATTTTTAAGCTTAGTATCCATTCTCACCTGCCATTTACTATACCCTATATTGTATTTTTAAGATACCAATAAATCAACAGATTTTTTAAAAAGTCATAGGGGAAATCTATTTTTAGTTATTATGTTACCAATAAAGCAAAATAGCCGTGAACAACAAACTTAAAACTCCAATAGCTCCAGATACAGTACCTAATTTAAAACTAATCCTATCCAATAAAGAATAATCTCCCATGGCACGGAAGGTCATCAAATCCTGTTCCATCGCTCTTTTTACAAGTGCTCTTTGGATAGCCCAGTCTACTTCCCCCTTAGTAGTATTCTTTGTAAACTTTAACTCTACTCTATGTTCTTCTGCATAAGCCTCTGCTGCAGCAGAGTCCATCACAGTAGTATCTCGTCTTGATGCAGCAAATCTATCTATACCATCTTGTATCATACCATCTAGAGAATGCTGATGTGCTGACTCGTGTTCCAACCTACGAAGAGCTCTTGTTCTACTCTGTTTATCAAACAATATGTTTTCATCAAGAGTATTTCGAAAACCGGAGACCTCTCTTCCTGTAGCCATCTCATTTATCATTGCCTGCTCACGGACCTGTTGCTGCCTAGCAGTATTTCTAAGCACCGGATTGCTTTCAGCCATTAAATCATCTTCTGTCAGTGTATTAACCTTAACAGAACGTGCGAACTGTTCCCAGTACTGCTGCTTCTGTTCTATCTCTTCTGGAGATAGTCCTGGAAATAAGGATTTCATCGCATCTATCTGCAATCCTTTTCCCTTCTCTTGAAGCTTCCCTGAGTTTGGATACTGCTCATCTAAAAAACTTTTTAACCGAGCCATATCCTCGGGATTATCAGGTCGAGTCGGACCGTGGTAAACTGCCGCATTAACTAAATTAATTGAACTCAAAATAATCAATAAACACAAAATTCTTTTCATATTCCTCTCTTTTATTTTTTA
The DNA here is from genome assembly GCA_948888345.1 of uncultured bacterium. Lineage (GTDB taxonomy): Bacteria > Cyanobacteriota > Vampirovibrionia > Gastranaerophilales > Gastranaerophilaceae > MGBC122484. The sequence continues at coordinate 1,624 of CAQTPN010000226.1, forward strand.
TTTATCTTGCACTTCTTCTTTCCACTTACTTTTGCAAAACAAGCACGGAATAACTACTACAAGGCATATTATTGGGATAAGTGCAAGTATGGCAAACCCTGAACTTGTTTTTAAATCCCTAAGACGCTTTATAGTAGCATATACATAAAGATACAAGGAAAATCCCAATACAATTCCAGCGCACAGATTGATGCCGGAATCGTAATTATACAATACACTGTCAACCGGGAATAAAAAGACAAGAGCTATTTTCTCTAATAAAAGAGAAATTAATCGAACAAAAAAATAATTAAGTCTATGAACTCTACCTGTTGCACTAAAAATATTATTATTTACTTTTGGTTTATCCATTTTTTAAACCCGACTTCCATTTTACAATCCAAACTTGGTATAAATTTTAATTTTTCTATATATACATTGTAAATTACTATAAAAATTTGATATATGCAATAAAATTCCTAAAATTTATCATTATTTTACATTAATTTGCATATTAAAATCAAATTAAAGGTAAAAGAATGAAAGATATAAGAATATTACTTGGAAAGAGAATAAAAGAACTCAGGAAAGAATTAAACATTTCTCAACAAGAGCTTGCTGAACTTGCAGACATTGACCAAAGAAATTTAAGCAATATTGAATGCGGGGTTAATTTTCCTTCAAAAAGCCTTTTAGAAATCGCAAATGCGCTAAAGGTTACATTACCTGAATTATTTGATTTTGAACATTTAAAAGTTGATTCCGATTATATGAAAAAATATATTACAGATTATCTTCAAAACGTTTCGGATGAAAATTTAAAAACAATTTACAGAATTATCAGAAGCATGAAATAGCCGAGTTATTGTTTTTATTTTTCATAAGATTGTAACAAAATCTTTACAAATAGGGCACATGTAAAAACATGTATTTTGG
>CAQTPN010000226.1:2548-2983 GCA_948888345.1 uncultured bacterium
GTCAAAAAATTTTAATAATATAATAATAATTGATGAAAAACGAAAAAGAAATGAAAATTGCGGTATACCCGGGCAGCTTTGACCCTGTAACCAAGGGGCATTTAGACATACTGGAGCGCGCCTCTTCTATGTTTGACAAGGTCATTATTGCAGTGCTTAAAAATAATTCAAAAAAATCATACCTGCCGACAAAAGACAGGGTTGAACTTATAAAACAATCCATTAATGACATTGAGGGGCTTAATAATGTTGAAGTGGCTTCGTTTGATGGACTTACAATTGATTATGCAAGACAGGTTGGGGCAAAATTTTTAATAAGAGGATTAAGGGCGGTTTCAGATTTTGAATATGAAATGCAATTATCCCAGACAAACCAGGCTATAGCGCCCGAAATTGGAACCGTATTTTTAATTACAAAACCAAAATACAATTTCA
>CAQTPN010000227.1 GCA_948888345.1 uncultured bacterium
AAAAATAATATAATTATTAAATGGAGATTATAAAACAGGCGATTGAATTTCATAAGAAAAAAGATTATCAAAACGCTGAAAAATTTTATCTGCAATTTTTGGATAAAAATCCGAACGAGGCTAAGGCGCATCACCTTTTAGGAGGTATGTACATGCAGAGCGGCGATTATAAAAAAGCCCTGTTTTCTTTAGAAAAGGCATTTCTGCTTGATAAAACACAGCCTGTTAAAACTGATTTTGCGCTCTGTCTTTATGAAACGGGTGATTTTGAAAAATCTTTATCTTTATTGGATGAACTTCTTGAATACGATAATCAAAGCAGTGTTTTATATGAAAAAGCCCTTGATTGTGCTTTAAGACTTAATTATTTTGAAAAATATTTAAAGCATGCAGTTAAATATATTGAAAAATTTGGCGATGATATTTATGTATTGCGCAATGCGGCCGGTTTTGCGCTTGATTTAGATGAGCTTTCCACAGCTGAAAAATATTACAAAAGAATAATTAAACTTGAGCCGGATGATTTTATTGCGTATAACAATCTGGCACTTGTGTATGAATTCAAACTTGACTTTGAAGAGGCTGAAGCATGTTATAGAAAAGCTATTGAAATTAAACCGAACCGTGACCCGATTTATAACCTGTCTGTGCTTTTAAGGCGGCAAAACAGGCTTGATGAAGCTTTAAAATATCTCAATTTAAGCAGAGAATACGGGCTGAGTGAAATCGGATATGATTGCGGAATCGGGCTTCATTTGCTTTGTCAGAGAGATTTTTCAGGGTTCAGACCGTATCTGAATTTTGTCAAATACCGTCACTGCTTCCTAAAAAAAGCCCCCTGGGATGGAAAACCCGATAAAAACAAGCTTCTTATGCTTTGTGCAACGGAAGGGTACGGCGATATTTTTATGTTTTCCAGGTATCTGGATTTTGTTGATGCAAGTCTTTTTAAGGATGTTATTCTTGCGGTGCCTGATAATATTCTTGAACTGTTTGCATACAATTTTCCAAACTTTAAGGTTGTGGATATGGAAAAGCAGATTCCTTATGATGTCTGCGATATTATTATGAATCTGCCAAATGTATACAACCTTGATTTTGACCATATACCTTCTTTTTCAAAGTATTTAATGGCACAGCCTGAATATTTAAATAAGTGGGACGGTTTTTTTGATGAAGAAAAGTTTAATATCGGGATTTTTTATGCCGGAAATACTTTTAATAAAAGGAGTTTAAGAAACAGGGGTGTTGATTTTGAATTTCTAAAGCCTTTGCTTAATTTTAATTATAAAAAGAAAGTTCAATTTTATTCACTTCAGCCTGAAAAATCTTTAAACACTGAAATTGAGGCGCAAAATAAAATAAGCGGAAATATTGAAGCTTTATCTGATAAAATTAAAAATTTTTCAGATACGGCCGCTATTATTGACAAAATGGATTTAATTATCTCCATTGATTCTTCTGTTGCAAACCTTGCAGGAGCTATGGGTAAGAAAACCTGTTTATTATTGCCAAAAAGTGCTGATTGGCGTTGGTTTAATGATGATTATAAAACACCCTGGTATGAAAGTGTTCAAATTTTTAAGCAATCTGTTGAGGGAATGTGGGATGAGCCCGTGCAGAGGATAATAAAGACAATTAATGATGAAATTTGAAAATAAAAAAGACATTGAAAAAATCAATGTCTTTTTTAAATTTTGTTTAAAAGGTTTTTAGCCGTGATTTTGTTTTAATGTAGCGCATGCTATAGCAATTGCGATTTCTGCATCATCCGAAGCTTTAATTGCTTTTGGAGCAGCACCTGTACCCTGCGGAGCCACGGGAAATACTTTGTTTAAATAACCGATTATTGCGGTTTGAATATTCATTGCAATAATCATGATTATTAAAAATACAAAAACGGTTGAAAAACCGATACACATAACGGTCAAGCCAAGTTCTAAATTTGCTAAAGCTTCGGGTGACATTTTTAAACTCCTAAAATTTCTATCGTTAACCTTATTTTATCAAAAACAAGAATAAAATCAAAGTGTTATTCTATATCAAGGTTTAATTCATACCTTGCCTGTATGTAATCTATATACTGTTTTGCAAGGCGCGGGCTTCTGTTTCCTTTTGAGAGTGCAAATTGTTCCGCTCCTTTGAATAAAATTTCATCTTTAATATCAAGATTTCTATCCTCTTTTATCCCCTTTACTATTTCTAAAAACTTATCTTTGTTCGGGGTTGAATAGGTGACGGTTATTCCAAATCTGTCTGATAGGGAAACTGTTTCATCAATGGTATCTGCAAGATGAATTTCATCTCCTTCTCTTGATTTAAAATTTTCTCTTACAAGATGGCGGCGGTTTGTTGTTGCATAAATTGCCATATTATCAGGCTGTTTTGCAAGAGAACCCTCTAAAACTGCTTTTAGCGCGCCAAAATTATCATCATTTTCGCTAAAAGTTAAATCGTCAATAAAAATAATAAATTTTAAGGGTATTTTGTTTATTTTCTGCATTAAATTATCAAGGTGGATTAAATTTTCTTTGTATATTTGAATTACTCTTAAACCTTCTTTATAATATTTGTTTAAAATGGCTTTAACCGTGCTTGATTTGCCTGTTCCTCTGTCGCCGTAAAGAAGAATATTGTTATAAGGTTTTCCTTTTAAAAACCCCAGAGTATTTTCTAAGACTATCTTCTGTTCTCTTTCGTAGCGTTTTAAATCTTTCAAGGTAATGTTATCCGGGTTTAAAACAGGGATAATTGCATTATCCTGCGTAAATTTAAAGGCTTTATATTTTGCAAAAATACCAGCACCGTTTTTTTCATGAAAATCTACAATTTTATTGAATGATAAAGTATTATCTTCTGATTTGTATGAGGCCAGAATATCTATTATATCTTTATTGAAGGGAAAATTTTCATATAAAAGGTCTTTCAAATCAGAACAGGAAACATTAGATAAG
>CAQTPN010000228.1 GCA_948888345.1 uncultured bacterium
GCATTTTTTAAATAATAAGTTAAAATAAAATTATCACGTTCACGAACGTGAATGGATTATTCATTAATAATACGTGAATAATTCTGTAACGAGAAGCTGTTTATCGAAAAATTGGAGCTGTTTAAATGAAAATTGTTTATCTAAAGCCTTTTAAAAGGTTACTTTCTGCTGTTTTTCCAAACTTATTTTGTAATTGTGCACCTATGTCTTATTATAACAAGCCCTCATCCTGTCATTGCGAGCGACCGGCGGGAGCGTGGCAATCCGGAAAAAAGACGAAACCTGGATTGCTGCAGTCATTCCACTTCTTCGCAATGACGAAGCTAAATTTAAATAATCAACAAGCTGCTTTTTCACTTGTGGAAATGCTTATGGCTCTTTTGGTAGCCTCCCTCCTTCTGGCTGCCCTTGCTCCTGTAATGACCAGAAAAATGAATGAAAACGTCATAGTATCCGGCACAGGAAATGCTGTCATGCTTCAAGGCGGGTGTGTTTTTATGGAAGGTAATCATGAAAATGTGTGCAGGCTTCCGCAAAATACGCTTTCAATCGGCGCAATAATAGCTTCTGGTGGAGGCGGAGGCGGCGGTGCCGCAAAGGCTGCATTCGGCGCGGTAAGATATTCTGATGTTATAAACGGTACAACTGTTGGTGCTGTTAACTCTAATACTATAACCTTAAATAAAAATTCCCTAAATGTTTCCGTACAGCTTGTAGGCGGAGGCGGAGGAGGCGGTTTGGGGTCTTCTAATGAGGGAGGTTATCCCAAAAATCAAGCGGATTGTGGAAGCTGGGGTGTGTATATAGGCCCTGAATATGAAGGTGCAGGTGATACAACCCTGCCAAATGCTGCAAAAACCCATCCTTCAGTTTCTTCGGGGTATCACTCAATTTGTGTATCAAGAAGGAATCCTGAATTGAATGGCACAAACAATGCTCCAAAAATTAACGTAAGTGGTGTAGAGGTTGTCACAGCTAATGGTACTAATACTTGTTCCGCTGCAAGCAATGCCTCATTTAACTGTTGTTTTGCCGGTCAGACAACCTCTACTGACAGCAATTATTGCAACAGTTCTCTGGGTGATTATTCTGGTTGTAACAGGTCATTATGCCAGTGGAACGCTGCAAAAACAGTTTGTTCTAATTGGAAGCCCGTAAGTGCTGCTCCGGAATACGGAAGACTGCCAAGAAAAGCTGAAGTATACAACAATGGCTGGCTGGCAGGCATGAATGCAGGAATTTTAAATAAACCAAATAATTCTTATCAGACAAATTATCCGGGGCTGCAATTCTGCGGTAGTATGGTTTCCAGTTATTATTCGCTATGCAGGGGTGTTGATAATTGCAAACGGCCTTCAAAATCCGGTTGCTATCCTCGTGAAGTGTGGACTAATGATTTTGCATATTCAAGAACAGATGGAATGAAAGTATACAGTACTTTGATATCACACGACACTAATGGTATGTTTTCAACCGGTGGTAATGATATGGATTATCCTTTCGGAGTTCGGTGTGTTTTAGACCGTATTTCTTCATTTTCGTTCGTTGCAGGCGGCGGAGGCGGTGCAGGACTGTATGCTGAAATGAAAATTTCTAATGATGTAATCAGAAAAGCTTTATCTGAAGGGACAGTACAGATTACCTATACTGCGGGTGGAGGCGGAAAAGGTGCTTATGCAACTTCAAGCAGTAATTATATAAAATTATCAGACACCTCAAAAACAACATCAGCAGTTCAAGGGGTGAGGTCTTCTGCCGCCCTTACCGTAAACGGTATAACAAAGTGGGAATTTAGTGTTCCGGGGGGCAAACCGGGGGGCAATGCTTCAATTAACACTGCGGGCAAGGGCGGCGAAAAAATAGATATTTCTTCAAATGCTGCGGTTAATGCCTGCTATTATAAAAATTCATATAGTACTAATGCTTCATATAGAACAGGCGGATATTTCAGCTGTTCTTCAATAAATGACGGCGGTGTAATTCCTGATTTGAATATGGGGTCTGCAGGTGTAAATGGTGGTGCGGGCGGAAGCGGATATTTTGCGGGTGTATCTAAAACGGGGGGAGGCATAAATTCAACCCCGAGTTATGGCGGAGGGGGCGGAGGAGGAGCCAGCACTTCAGAAGGGCCGACAAGAGAATATGCTGTATTTAATACTGCAGGAAACGGCGGAGGCGGTATGGCAAGGGTAACATATAAATATGCACGCCCCGGAGCAGGCGGCGGCGGAGGCGGAGCGGGAGCTGTTGTTCATATTCCAAACATTACAACAGCAATACGTCCTGATACAACTTTTAATATTCAGGTAGGCGCAGGCGGTCAAGGTGGTGCTGCAGGCGGTGAAAACGACGGCAGCAACGGTACCCAGGGCGGTACAAGCAGTATTGAATGGCGGGATGGAAATACTGTAAGATATGTGAGATTAACTGGTGGCGAAGGTGGCAAGAAAGGGGTTATAGGAAAGCCGGATGATGGTACAAACGGTATAGATTCCACTCCGGGTGCTGCAGGAACGGTAAAACCTGTACTCTCTTTGAGTGCCGGTGTTGCGGGTAAAAATGATTATATAATGTATCCTTCCGATTTAACAAATACAAAAGGGCATAGCGTAGTTCAAAACACTGATTACACGGTTAATTACTATGCGGCTCCCGGCGGAAATGGCGGTATAAATTCCAAAATTTCTCCTGTGGATAAAAAGCCATGCGGCGGCTGGTCTAATGTAAAAATTGATTATTACGGGGCTAAGGATATTAATAATGATGATGAAAAATTTGAATGCAAATTGAGAAATTCAGATGATGCCAATAATCCCTATGCAGGCTCATTTACTCCGTATTTATTATCTGTTACAAACGAAGACCCTTACAGGCCGGATGCAGGATTTAAGGCAAATTATGCTTACGTTATGTCAAAAGCAAAGGAAGCAAATTTTGCAGGCAATACTATA
>CAQTPN010000229.1 GCA_948888345.1 uncultured bacterium
AAAATATGTATCAAGCGACGGTTTTAGACGAAAAATATTTTAAAATATTCGGCGGGGTCTACAATGACTTTAGAAGAAAATGCCGTCATGACTACAAATTTGAGCTTGACCCTCTGGAATACAACGATTTTATTGAATATTTCGGAAAAGGGCTTTTAAGCTGTATTGTACTTCTTGAAGATGATATTCCGACGGGCTTTCTGGCTTATTCGGCAGCTCTTGAGGATGCTATCGAATTGTATGTAATTCACTGTCTTGGTGCTGAAAATATTTTAGATAAGAAAAACTGCCTGATGAAAAAATTTCTTGAAGTAACAGAACAAAAAAGGCAAAATGCGCTTGTCAGCTACCCCATGCTTGGCATTCAGACAAATTACAAAGAAGCAATTTCAAAATTCGGCTTTAAATTTTTGGATTTAGCCGTTGTTGCTTTTGATATAAACAATAAAAAAGTTTTAAAAGAATTTGAGCAGATAAAATTTACGGATTTGCCGATTGGGTATAAAGTTGCTCCCTACAGGGAAGTTTACCTTGATGAACTTGTGGGCGTTATTTATGAATCATTTAAAGATTCTTCAGATGTTAATTTTGACCCGAGATTTAAAACCATTGAAGGAGTAAGGGATATCCTTGATAAAATAACGAATTCAATATACGGCAAGTTCTTGGCTCAATCATCCAAAGTGCTTTTAGCGGAAAGCAAAGTGGCGGGTTTTGCTTTTGCAAACATAACCGGTGATTCCATAGGAAATATCCCGCTTGTGGGTATTGTACCGGAGCATCGCGGATTAAATTTATCCGAAGTTATGTTAAAAAGCACGGTTGAAGAGATTATAAAATTGAATAAATCAGGTTATATAAAGCTTCAGGAGCTTAATGCAAGCGTTGATACAAACAATCAAAGTGCTTATAGAATGTACAAGCAGACAGGTTTTAAGGTGTCGTACGTGTATCCGCAGGGGTACCTGCCAAAGCTCGGAGGCTAATTTCAAATAGCCTAAAACCCTTCTATAGAGGGTCTTTTAAACTTTTAAACATTGGGGGAGAAGAAAATGAAAGTTTTAATTACCGATAAAATAAATGAAAAAGCTGCAGATATTGTGCGCGGGGCGGCAGAACCGGTTATTTTACCTACTATGAGCGAAGAAGAGCTCTGCGGTGTAATCGGCGAATATGATGCGCTTCTGGTTAGAAGCCAAACAAAGGTGACAGACAAAATCATAAAAGCCGGAAAAAACCTGAAAATCATTGGCAGAGCAGGTGTTGGGGTTGATAATATTGATTTAAATTCCGCCACCGAACACGGTATAATTGTTGTTAATTCCCCCGACGGAAATACTCATGCTGCGGCTGAACACACTGTGGCTTTAATGCTTTCAATGGCAAGAAATATCCCTGATGCAGTCATATCAACAAAGACAGGCAACTGGGACAGGGCAAAATTTACAGGGGTTGAAGTATTTGGTAAAACCCTCGGTGTAATCGGTTTTGGAAAAATCGGACAGCACGTAGCCCGTACAGCTCTTGCTTTAGGAATGAATTTAGTTGTTTTGGACCCTTATACTACAAAAGAATTTGTTGAAAAATTCGGCGGCAAATATATTGAAAATCTTGATGAGTTCTGGGGTTTACCTGATTTTATCACACTTCACACCCCAAAAACCCCTGAAACCACTCATTTAATTAATGAAAAGACAATAGCAAAAATGAAAGACGGGGTTAGAATTATAAACTGCGCGCGCGGCGGAATTATTGACGAGAATGCGCTTAAAGCTGCTCTTGAAACAGGGAAAGTGGCATCCTGTGCAATTGATGTTTTTGAAGATGAAAAAAATATTCAAGATTGCGTTTTAAGAGAATTCGGCAAAAATGTTTTATTAACGCCTCATCTGGGTGCAAGCACATCTGAAGCACAAATAAACGTTGCCCTTGATGTAGCAGAGCAGGTAAAAGAAGTTCTATCTGGAGGAAATGCAACTTCTGCCGTAAATATCCCTTCACTGAAACCTCAAAAACTTGAACCCGTTAAAGACTACATGTCAATTGCCGAAAACATTGCGCAAATGGCCTCTCAAATTTCAAAAGGCAATCTGAAAGATATTGAAATTGAAGTAAAGGGAACCCTTGCGGACTTGGATGTTTCAGCTCTTGAAGTTGCTATTTTGAAGGGTGTTTTATCAAATAATCTTGTTGGAGTAAATTACGTTAACGCACCTTTAATAGCAAAAAACAGAGGAATTTCAGTCACTGTAAAAAAATCTCACCAAACTACGGACTACATTGGCTCAATTACTGTAAAACTCAACTCTGACAAGGGAAAAACCGAAATTTCAGGAGCAATGATAGCAGAACAAATTAAAAGAATTGTAAAATTAAATGATTACAATACATCAATTAAGCCCGAAAGGTTTATGCTTCTTGTACCGCACGTTAATAAACCAGGTATGATTGCAGCTGTTGCAACGGTTCTTGGGGGAGATAACGTTAATATTTCAAGAATGCAGGTTGTTCAAAAATCCGGAAAACAGACATCTGTTAATGAAAAGAGTATGATGATAATAAATACGGATAATGAAGTGTCACCGGATACTCTTGATAAAATCTCAAAAATTGACGGTATTTATGATGCACAATTTGTAAACCTGAACGTTTAGTTTAACAAAATAAATTTATTAAAGTTCACTTTTTAATTTTTTAAGAAGTGAACTTTTTTGCAAAAAAAGTTTTCTTAATATATTATAAGAAGAATGATAGACATTAAGGATACTTTAATCTTCCACGGGGCTTATTACCTTAAAAGAGAGGCAAAAAGCTTTCTTATCACTCTTGGAAACATCGGATACGATTTTACAAGGGTTATGTTCTATCTTTTAAGGCTCCGCGTAAATTTAAAAGCCACAATCGAACAATCATCCCGCTTTGCAGTAGACAGTCTTCCTATAACCCTTAC
>CAQTPN010000230.1 GCA_948888345.1 uncultured bacterium
TGATATTGAAGAAATTGATACAAAAAAATTCTCCGAATATCTTTATTTTATAGGCCAATTAAACTATACAAAAACAACAATAGCACGAAAAATTGCATCCATCAGAGCTTTTTATAAATTTTTATACAGAGAGGAAATAATTGATTTTAACCCCACAGATACAATTTCAGGCCCAAAAAGGACAAAAAATCTGCCGAATTTCTTATCTGATAATGAGGTAGAAACAATTCTTGCAAATGTCAAAACAAAGACCCCATCAGGTTTCAGAAACCGCGTAATATTTGAATTGCTTTGGGCTTCAGGGATGAGGGTAAGCGAATTATCGGGCTTAAATTATGAAAATTTAAATTTGGAACAAAACGAGATAACGGTTTACGGCAAGGGTGCAAAGGAGCGTATAGTCTTAATTCCGGATAAAACAAAGGCAACGCTTAAAACCTATATTGAAAGCGTTTCGGATTTAATTCATAAAACTCCTAAAGGTCCGAAAGACCCCGTATTTATTAATAATAACGGTTATAGACTCCAAAATCAAAGTATCAGAAAAGCCCTGAAAGAGGTTGTCAGCAGTATTGAACTGTCAAAAAAGGTGACCCCGCACGTATTCCGCCATTCTTTTGCAACAAAATTGCTTGAAAACGGGGCCGATTTAAGAATAGTGCAGGAGCTTTTGGGGCACTCAAGCATTGCAAATACACAGATTTACACCCACGTTTCAATTCAAAGATTAAAAACAGTTTATGAAAAAACACACCCGCGTGCCTGAAAATCCTTCCATAGCTTATATTTCAAAGATTTTATAGCGTATTTTTGCCTAGCCTTTTCGGGGAATATTTTTTCAAGGTGAATTTAAATAAAATTTTTCTATGAAAAGAATTTTAATTATATTTTCCGTTGTAATATTTTGCGCTATTTTCCTCATATCCTGCACAAAGCACGAGATTAGCCAGTTGAGATTTGTCGAATACACTATAATTGCGCCAAAAATTCCGGACAATAAAAAGGAATTTTTTGGTTATATCAAGGCCGGAGGGGATATGGAACTTAGTTTTGAAACATCCGGAAGAATTACCAAAGTAAATTTCACAGATGGCGATATCGTACGCAGCGGACAGGTTATAGCCGAAATTGATAATAAAATCTTAGAGCTTGAAGAAGAGGAAAACCGCGCCGCACTTTTGGATGCAAAAAATCAATATCAAAATGCAAAAAATTATTATGAAAGGATTGACAAATTGCACGCTGTAGGTGGAATTTCAGACAATGACTGGGATAGAGCCAAAACAGATATGCAATCAAAAGAACACCAGATTTTAATTGCAAAAGAGCAGCTTGAAATCGCCAGAAAACGTGTCGGTTACGGGAAATTATACGCTCCGCGGGACGGGATAATTTTAAAAAAAATTAAAGAAGAAAACCAATACACTGATGCAGGGCAGCCGGTTGTGATTTTTCAGGATAACAGAAAATCAGAGGCTAAAATTTTTGTATCGGAAAAATATATTAACAATTTTTACAATGGGAAAGAGGTGGAAATCAAATCAGATGAAGATATTCCGCCAAAAATTGCAAAAATTAAAAGTATCACAAAAACAAGCATAGACGAAGGGGCTTACCGTGTTACCTTAATTTTAGACAGAAAATACCCTGAATTAAAGGATGGTATGGCAATACGGGCCATTGTAGAATTTACTCCGGATACAACACAAAAAGTTATAGAGCTTCCGGCAAGTGCAGTTCTTGAAGATGAAAATTCAAGCTATGTCTGGCTTTTAGAGGATGTCAAAAAAGGGATTGCAAAAACAAAAAGGCACAATATTAAAACCCTTGATATAAATAATGAAAATGTAATCGTAGAGGGGCTTTGCAGGAATGATTTAGTTGTAGTTAAGGGAGCATCTGAAATTATGGACGGGCAGAGGGTTAAAATTAAGGATGCAAGCTGATTTTAACAAAATTAAAAAATTGAGACCCTTATGCCGCAGCGAATTTCAAAAAGAATATGAGTGAATTTTTTATAAAAAATAAACTTTTTTTAATAGTTTTAACCCTAATACTCACTATTGGCGGGGTTTTTTCTTATAAAAACATAAAAAGAAATGAGGACCCCGGGTTTAAAATCAGAACTGCCACTGTTACAACAGTATGCCCGAATATGACGGCCGATGAGGTAGACAGATACGTGAGCCGCCAGATTGAGGACATTATACTTGAGATGGATGAGGTTGAACATATCAAAACCCAGTCATACGACGGACTTTCAATGATTTTTGTGGAGGTTTATGAAACCTACAGTATAATTCAGCCTATCTGGGACAGGCTGAGAAGAAAGGTGGAACTGGCAAAAAACCGCTTGCCGCAGGGCTTAGAGCCTATAGTAAATGATGAATTTGCAGATGTTTACGGCACAATTTTTTCAATAACCGGAGACGACTACTCCTACAAGGAATTAAAGGATATTGCAGACGATATTCAGGATGAACTTTTAACCTTAAAAAACACAGGTAAAGTGCAATTGATGGGTGCCCAAAAAGAGGCAGTATACCTGAATTTTAGCCCCAATGATACAATTACAACAAAGGTTAATCATTCAATTTTAAAAACATATCTTCAAAAAACCAATGTGCTCGGGCAGGGAGGGTATATTAAAACCGGAGGAAAAACGCTCTACATCGAGGGCACAAGCAATTTTGACAAACTAAATGATATTAAAAATACACCACTTGAAATCTTTGATAAAAGTATAAAGCTTTCCGATATTTATAATGTAAAAAAGGGCTATATTGAGCCTCCCATAAGCATTTGCAGGGCAAACGGAAAAAATGCAATTCTCTTTATTTTATCAATGAAAGATGGGGGAAATATTTTAAAATGGAGCGATGAAATTAAAGCTGAAATCCAACATTTAAGGGATTATTACCCTATCGGGCTGAATTTT
>CAQTPN010000231.1 GCA_948888345.1 uncultured bacterium
TAAGAAATATTTTGAACAAAGTACAGACAATAGAATTTTACATGTAAATTTTTAAAAATTTACACCTTTTAATTGCTTTTAAAATATAAAAAAATGTGGTTAAATAAAAGTGTAAGTTTGTTACTAAATGGAAATTGTGAGATTAGGAAATAATGAAAAAGGGTTTTACACTTGTTGAAGTAGTTTTAACACTAAGTATTATAGGAGTTATTGCGGCTACCACAATTCCTACTATGATTCATGAAACAAATAAAAAACACGTTATTGAACAGCTGAAAAAATCAGCAGCTACACTTAACCAAGCTATATATAATGCAACCATAACAAACGGCCAGCTTAACACCTGGACATGGCAGACAGAAGATGGTATTGCAAACATTATGCACAACATCATTACACCAAGGCTAAATGTTGGATATATGTGCAGCGGCAATGTTAGCGGCTCAAACAGTCATTGTTCTTATCCCATAAGAGGCATTGATGGCAATGAATACAATATATCAGACATTTTTAAATCCAAATCAACCGTGCTTTTAAATGATGGTTCTCTTGTTGCGTTTACAGATGCAAACACCTTCCTGAGCGAAGGGGATGGAGAAGGAGGCGGTTCAGATGATGACAGTATTGATAAACCCACAGGAAGTGAATGCAACTGGGGCGGAGACAATACCACTCTTTGCGGTGTGTTTATGGTGGATGTAAACGGTAACAAAAAGCCAAATATGGTTGGGAAAGATATATTTTATTACGGTGTGTATCTTTCAGGAGCAATTCTCCCTTATGGTTCAAACGAGGGAGAACAGTTTGTTGAAGACAATTGCTCCGTAGGTTCAAACGGTAAAACTTGCGCCGCAAAAATTACTAAAAATGGATGGGATGTATGCTATTCCAACTGTGATGCAGGGGTATTTCCTTATCCTGTAAGATTTTAAAAATTAAACCTCTTTTCATTAAAAAATATTTATGGTATTTTTAAAACTTGATGAAGGAAAATATCTTAGATAGCATATTTGATGAAATAAAAAGGGCAGAAAAAATCCTTATTATATCCCATGTCAATCCGGATGGAGATACACTGGGGTCAATGTGTGCCTTAAAATTATTTATTGGAGATAAGGCAGATACTTTAATTCAAACATCGGCCCTGGCAGGCATCCCTGAAACCTATAAATTTTTACCGGCAATAAACATTAGTAAAAATCTTGATAATGTTCAAAATATTTACGACCTCGTTATAACAGTGGATGTAGCATCAATAGACAGAATGGTGCAAAGCGCAAGACAGATTTTTGACAGCGCAAAAATGACAATAAATATTGACCACCATAAAACAAACAACGGTTATGCAAAATTAAATTATATTGTCGGAGATTCTTCAAGTGCGGGTGAAGTTTTGTATGATATTTTTAAGGCAAAAAATGTTGAAATTTCAAAAGATATGGCCGACTGCCTTTATGTTTCAATTTTAACGGATACAGGCGGGTTCCGCTATGAAAACACAAAACCGAAAACTCTTGAAATAGCTGCAAATTTAATAAAATTAGGGGTGAATAACGCAGATATTACAAAAAAATGCTATAACAAAAAAGCAAAAAACATGGTGCTCTTTCAGGCATCCGTCATTTCAAAAGCAAAATTTCTTTTCAACAATTCTGTCGCAATAGCCCTGATTAATGAAAGCGATTTTAAAAAGTTTGGTGCAAATAATGAATACACGGAAGGCATAGCAGAAACACTAAGAACAATAAAAACCGTTGAAGTTTCAGCTGTATTAAAGGAAAACGATAATCAGACAACAAAAGTAAGCCTTCGAAGCGATAATATTGATGTATGCGAGATTGTAAAAAAATTCAACGGGGGAGGACACATCCACGCCGCAGGGTGTACAATTAAAAAACCGTTAAAAATAGCCTGCGAACTTCTGGTATGTGAAATTGAAAGATGTTTAAACTTATAAAAGAATATTTTTTAAATCTTATAGACAGCATAATCCATGAGGATTTCCCGAATGCTGCAGCCGAAATGGCATATATGTTTGTAATAGGCATTTTTCCGTTTATGCTCTTTTTGACAGCTGTTTTTGGCTGGCTTGGAAAACAATTTTTTATGACAAAGCTTTTAGCTGCCCTTTCGGCAATTGCTCCGGCCGATGTCATAAAATTAATAACATCTGTCTTGAAAGAAGTTACCCTGTTTCAAAACGGCGGTTTAGTCGGCCTGGTTGGATTTTTTGTAACATTATTTCTAACTTCAAATGCAATAGCAGTTATAATTAAAGGTTTAAACCGCGCAAATAAAATTCAGGAAAACCGCACATTTCTTCATGTCAGGCTTTTATCAATCTTAATGGTTGTTGTAAACACATTTTTCCTTTTTATTTCAATAAATTTAATTATCTTCGGAAAAGTTATCCTTTATGTCATTTCACCATATCTGCATTTGCCTGAAGGTTTTGTAAATACAATTTTAATATTAAGATGGCCTATAGCATTTATTTTATTATTTATTCTTGCAATGATAAATTATTATGTACTTCCTGCAAGAGATTTTTCTCTTAAAAGAAAAAGTATCGTCCCCGGGGCTTTGTTTTTCTGCGTATTCTGGCTGTTAGGAAGCTGGCTTTTTTCATTGTATGTAAATGAACTTGGAACTTATAACAAAGTATACGGCACAATCGGAACCTTTGCCATTTTGATGGTATGGCTTTATTACACATCAATCATTATGTTAATCGGCGGAGAAATTAACAACCAAACCCTTGATAAACTAACAAATAATAAGGAAAAGGAACATCCCAACTTTAAACTTCACACCCCCTGGGACAGCACTCAAGATACTTAATTGGTATCTTTACAAATCGTAAAAATTGTCATAGAATTGTTAAATGGTTGATTTAAATGCAGATTATGAAGTAATGAGCTACAGTGTCGGC
>CAQTPN010000232.1 GCA_948888345.1 uncultured bacterium
ACCGATTGTTGCAGCAGGCGGAATCACAACTGTTGAAGAAATTTTAGAACTTGAAAAGAATGATATATCCTGCCAATTAGGTATGTCAATTTATACAGGAAAAATCAATCTCGAAGAGGCTTTTTGTTCCTGTCTTGATTTTGATAAATCAAAAGACGGCTTAATTCCCACAATTGTTCAGGACAAAAATACAAAACAGGTTTTAATGCTTGCTTATTCAAATAAAGAAAGTGTTCTAAAATCTTTATCCACAGGGAAAGCCACTTATTTCAGCCGCTCAAGAAACAAACTATGGACCAAAGGGGAAACTTCAGGGAATTTTCAGGAATTAATTTCTGCAAAATTTGACTGCGACAGGGATACGATTTTATTTAAGGTTAACCAGACAGGGAATGCCTGTCATTTAGATAGATACAGCTGTTTTGAAGACAAAGATTTCTGCGTTTATGACCTTTACAAGTTAATTTTGGACAGAAAAGCAAAAATGCCCGAAGGTTCTTATACCACAAAGCTTTTCAACAATGAATTTTATTTAAAAAGAAAAATTATGGAAGAAGCTTTTGAATCTGTTAATTTTGAATTCGGAGACGGACTTGGCTGGGAAGCTGCAGATTTAATCTATCATTTGCTTGTATTTATGGCAAAACACGATATTACGCCTAACGATATTATAAACAATCTGGCATCCCGAGCAAAGTAGGTTCATAAAATGAAAATTTACACAAAAAAAGATTTAGAGAACAAAAAAATAAATGATGTTTTTTATTCTGTGATTGAATTTGAAGCACTTTCAGGCGTTGAAAAAATCATAAATGATGTAAAAAAAGATAAGGATAAGGCCTTAATCCAATATTCAAAAACCTTTAATGACGGCGATTTTCAATCATCAAACGATTTTTTGGTATCCGAAAATGAAATTGATGAAGCATATAAAAATACAAAAAAAGAAGTTATTGAGGCTATAAAAATATCCCATAAAAACGTTCTTGAATTTTCAAAAAAACAGTTTGAGTGTATTAAAAATTTTGAAACACAAATAAACAATTCCGTTCTGGGGCATAGGATTGTGCCTTTAAACCGTGTATTGTGCTATGTTCCCGGAGGAAATTATCCGCTGCCGAGTTCCGCCATAATGACTGTTACTCCCGCAAAAGTTGCGGGAGTAAAAGAAGTTTATTTAACTTCCCCTAAAATCCGCCCGCAGACTATTGTTGCAGCACACATTGCAGGCGCAGATAAAATTTATAAACTCGGCGGTGCACAGGGAATTTCTGCCTTTGCATACGGTACTGAAAGTATTTTACAGGCAGATAAAATCGTGGGCCCCGGAAACAAATATGTAACATTTGCAAAAAAATACGTATACGGTACATGTGATATTGATTTTCTTGCAGGGCCTTCTGAAGTATTAATCATAGCCGACAGCACGGCAAATCCGGAGCTTATAAGCGCGGATATGCTTGCCCAATCAGAACATGACATGGATGCAAGAAGCTACCTTATTACAACAAGCAGAGATTTAGCAGAAAAAGTTCAAAAATCAGCTGAAGCGCAATTAAAAGATTTAAAAACAAGAGAAATTGCATCTCATTCATTTGAAAAATCAGTCTGCATAATTGTTGACAATATTGATGAAGCTGTTGAAATTTCAAACAAAAGAGCACCTGAACATTTAGAGTTAATGTTTAGCGGGGCAGATGAAATCAAAGAAAAGTTCACAAATTACGGCTCCTTATTTATAGGCGGAAATTGTGCCGAAGTATTCGGCGATTACTGTTCCGGCACAAACCATGTACTTCCGACCAATATGGCCGCAAGATATACGGGGGGCTTAAGTGTTTTTGATTTTATCAAAATTTTAACCTGGCAGAATATTGATAAAGAAACTGCCTTAAATCTTGCCAAAACGGCATCTGAACTGGCTGAAGCCGAGGGGCTTTTTGCACACAAACTCGCTTCGGATTTAAGAAAAGGATAAAAAATGAGATTTGAACCAAAATTTATAAGTAAACAACAGCAGGCAAAAATTTTCGGCTTTATTGTAACCGTTATTTTTAAAATAAAAAGACATTTTTATGATTGCAGAGTAATAAATTATCCAATGAATACGAATTGCCTTTTTGCACTCTGGCATTCAAGACAGTGCGGAGTATACGGCATACCTGAAAGAGAAAAACTCCACTGTCTTATAAGTAAATCAAAAGACGGGGAAATTATTGCAACTGCAGCGGAAGCTATCGGAATTAAAACCGTGCGCGGCTCCCAAAAAAGAGGCGGTGCGCAGGCTTCACTTGAAATATTAGATGTTTTAAAGGCCGGAAATAATGTTGCAATTACAATTGATGGCCCATCCGGCCCAAAAGAAGTTGTAAAAAAAGGAATAGTGGAAATTGCAAAACTTTCAGGAGTCCCAATTGTGCCATTTGCGTGGGATAATCCCGGAAGAGGCTTTATAAAATTAAAGACCTGGGATGAATTTTGTTTCCCCTTATTTTGCAAAAAGCTCTGCCTTCTTTGCGGGAAACCGATATATGTAAGCAAAGACGCGGATGATAATGAAATTGAAAGAATAAGAAAACAGGTTGAGGATGACCTTAAAATGCTGCAAGATGAGGTGCACAAAAATTTCAAACAGTATTTTAAAAACGGCACCCCGTATCAAAAAATAAAAAATGAGAGCAAATAATTTTTTTGAGATGTTTTAATACATCAAAAGATGAGAGTAGAAGCATTTAACAATAGTTTATATATAAGCTGCCGTCCTAATATGGAAAAAACCTCCCGTGGTCTTAATTATGGCGCAAGTGATGATGCATTCCATAATTATAATAATACTTTAATATCCGGCTCTAACTTTATTTCAAGCTACCTTATTCAAAATAATATAAATTTTGGCGCAACAAGAATAAAAATGAAAACATTCCCCCT
>CAQTPN010000233.1 GCA_948888345.1 uncultured bacterium
TAACGCAACAGGATATATGAAAGGTCAGGTTGCATTAACGGATAACGAAGAAAGTGCCGAATTTACGGATTTAGAATTAAATATCGCAGACAGATTCCCGATTGACTTTGACTTCAGATGGGATGATATGGGTTCTACAACTACCGGTTTAAACAGGGCAATATTCTTTGCAGGAACCTATAATTTAACAGGCCATGGCGACCAATTATATTCAACCACTACTCTTGCAAGACATTCAATCGGTCAGGGCGTTTTCTACAGCGTGCCTATTGCAAAGACAAAAGAAGCTAAGTTGAATTTAGGATATTCTTATTCAGGTGCTTCTGTTGACGGTTCTTTAGACTGGATGGGAATTGAATCAAAATCTCATAACTTCTTTGGTTCAATTTCAAGAAGATTAGTTAAAACCGACAACTATAAATTATACGGCGACATAGGTTTAGATATCAGAAACACCAAAACAGAATTCACGGAGCTTCCAAGAGAACTTAGAGACCTTATGGATTATAAATACAGGTCAAGAACCGCAAAAGTTAACTTTACAAGCATTAATGATGACTTTTACGGTAAAACATTCATAAGCGCAGGTACAGGCGTTGGTATTCCGGGTATGGGCGGCACAGACCACTTCTGGGGCGCAAGCAAACACGATAAATCCGTTCCAAACAATAACGCAGTAAGAGTATTTGCAAACGCTGCAAGATTGCAGGCATTACCTTTAAGGTCAACCGGTATTTTACAGGTTGGCGGCCAATGGGCAAACAGGTCACTGCTTCCTTCAGAAAAGATGTCTATCGGCGGTATGACAACTGTTAGAGGATATGAAGAAAGTGCCTTCATTTCAGACTACGGTATGACAGCATCTGCCGAAGTAAGATTTCCGGTTCCGTTTTTACGTATGATGCTGCCTGAAAAATTACACTTCGTTGATGACAGTATCCGTTTAGCAGGTTTCTATGACCTTGGCTGGTACGGAAACGTTAAATCAGGCGACGGTTCCGATATGATTATGAGCGTTGGCGGCGGCGTTATCTTAAAATTAACAAAATACTTATCAGGAAACGTTTATATCGGTGTTCCGATTGGCGACAAACCTGAAAACGCTTCAGGATGCAGAGTTCACTTCATACTATCTTCAAACATCCTGTAAAATTTGCTAAAAATAGTTTAAAAGCCCCTTCAAAAGGGGCTTTTTAATACTTTTATATAATATGCCTCATGCGGCATATATAAGGATATCAGAGGTTAAATTGCTATGGTGTTATCAAGCATAAATTTATACATTTGATACTCATCATCATCCTTTTTATCCTGTTCTTCTTTCGATTTTTTGGATTTATCAATCTTTTTATCAACATCTTCTTTAAATTCAATAACTTTATCATCTTTTTTTCTGTTAAAAACATTTATTTTAAGCCCGTCAAAAAGGCCATATTCGTATTCCTGGCGATAAGTGCCAAATGTAGTGGCATAAGCTGAAGAAACGCTCAATGCAATTAATACAGATAAAAAATATGTTAAAAATCTTTTCATAATCTTATTTTACCATAATTTTTAAAAAGGGAAAAAGAGGTATTTCATGGGAATATATGGTTAAATTATGGTTTTTAGGGTATTATAATTAAAGATATGCAAGAAGATTTTTACAATATTGAAAATGAGGATAAGGATTTAAAAAAAGTCGGTCTTGAGCTTATGTTTTTAACCCCGGAAAAATGCTCAAATGACGATGGAATTTCTGCTGTTGAATTATCAAAACAACTAAAAATTGAACTTAATATTGTAAAGAAAAAGTTAAAAATTTTATATGACCATCAAATTGTACGCGCAATAGGAATTAACCCTAAATTTTGGAAATTTGATGAATATAATTTTCAAAGAATGGATGAAAACGACCCTGTTTACCAGCTTCTTTGCTCTTTTGACGATGTAGATTTTGACAGGTATTTTAAATATTAAAAATGTTAAAACAGGATGAAATCATAGAATTAACCGTAGAAAAGCTTATAAATACAGGATGTGCACTGTCTCATTATGAAGGAAAGGCTGTTTTTATTGAAGGCGGAGTACCTGAAGATATTGTAAAAGCAAGGGCTGTAAGGATAAACAAAAATTTTATCCGTGCAAAAATAATTGAAATAATAAGCCCGTCAAAATACAGAGTTAAACCCTTTTGCCCTTTGTATAACGCTTGCGGCGGGTGTAATTTACAAAATATTGAATATGATTTTTTAATTGAGCAAAAAGAAAATATTTTAAAGGAAATTTTTAAAGAATTCCAAAATGTAGAATTTAAGCCCTTTATAAAGGCCGATAAGCTTCAGGAATACAGGTGTAAGGTACAAAATGCAGTTTCCGAAACAAAGGTATCTAAAAGGCTTCTTACGGGCTATTATAAGGAAAATACCCATGAGATTGTAAATATCAAATACTGCCCCATTCAACCAAAAATTATTGATGAAATTACAAATTTCATCAGGGAAAATTGGAAATTCGGCGGATACATTGAAAAAAAAGACAAAGGACTTTTAAAGCATATCCTTATAAGGTATTCAAACTCATCCAAAAAGATGATTTTGACCCTCGTTTTAAATAAAGATTTTGAATGGTTTAAAAAAATTGAGGATGAAATTAAGAATTTTTCAGATGCCATAATTGGCAAGTTTCCCAATATTAGCGGAGTTCTGGTCAATTTTAATCCTAAAAAAACAAATAAAATAACAGGGGATATCACAAAAACCATTGTCGGAGATGATTTTATATATGAAAAATTATATTCCGATAGTGGCATATTAAAAGATGATAATATTAGAAAAAATAGTGAATATATCTATAAAATCAGTAAAGACAGCTTTTTTCAAATTAATCCTCCTGTTGCATCTAAAATTTTTGACAGCATTAAGAATTTTATTCCGGACGGTTCAAA
>CAQTPN010000234.1 GCA_948888345.1 uncultured bacterium
GTCGGTGAAGATAAAAAAATTAAAGCCACAGGCTACAATGGAACCCCGTCAAAAGTAATCTCTTGTATGGAGCTTGGATACTGCTACCGTGTTAAAAACAATATAGAATCCGGCACAAGATATGAAACCTGCCGTTCAATCCACGCTGAGCAAAATGCCATAATTCAAGCAGGGCAGGACAGATGCAAGGGCGGTACAATGTATATTTACGGGCACAATTTTATATGTATATTATGTAAAAGATTTATTGTGCAGGCAGGAATAAAAGATGTCTACCTTCAAAAAGAAACAGGCGCGCCTATTGAACATATAGACTGCGAGCAAATTAAAGAAGAATTATCAAAAGATTTTATAAAAGTATAAATTTAAAAAGGGCCTTTAATTTGGCCCTTTTTACTATTTTATTTCAATATTTTTAACCTCTTCCCCTTTAGGTTCAACCTTTTTAAGATTTATATATAAAACACCTTCCTTAAATTCGCTGTCCGCCTCATCAAGCTTTACAGGACATTCAAGATAAATATTTCTCGAAAATTTTCCGTAACGGAATTCGGAGTATTTAATATCTTTCTTCTCTTCTTCATTTTTATATTTGGCTTCCGCTGTAATGGTAACATTTTCAGGGGTTAAAGCCAGAGTTATATCCTCTTTTTTAACGGATGGCAGCTCAACTTTTATACTATATCCTTCCTTATCTTCGCAAATTTCAACCGCAGGGCGGAAAGTGCGTTCTATTTGAGCATTTGAAGGTTCAATATCGCCGAATGTGTCTTTTAAAAACCTTTGCAAATCCTGATGCATATTTTCAAAGAAAAAAGAAGGCTCTCTTTTTATAAGGCTGAATCTCATTATAAATTTCCTTTCATTATATAAAACAGCTATATTTTGCCCTGCCCGATAAAAAAAGCCATCCCCAAAAAGGAGATTTAAAAGTATTAACTTTTGTAACATAAACTTCAAACTGCGAAATTTTTCAAAGACAAATGTTTTTATTTAATTGTAGGAGTTTTAAACAAATGACAACAATTCCAAATAATTACATCTCACAACTTGCAGCACAAAATTATCAGTCTTCGGGAATTAAGCAACCGCAGGGCGGAATGAACGGCGGATACGGCAGCCAAACCATTAATCCGTTCAGTCCCGAGGTCCAAAGACCGGAAGGCCCGAAAGTAAGCACGGGTGCTGCAGCACACGCACAAGAATTAAACGAAGTAAGCAATATCGGCTTTGCAAAAAAAGCAGGCTTTGAAAACGGCCTTGGGGGCACAAATCACCCTGTAGATGCCAACGGCAGAGTTTGCAAAACATGGGTTGCATAAAGCCGGATAAAAAATATTAAATAAAAAGCCCCTTAAAACAGGGGCAATCAAAATGAACAATGGAGTAAATTTATTTGAGACACAAAGGTTTTAGATGCCTTTGTGTTTTTATATTAAATACGCTGTTATATAGAAAACAAAAGTTTTTAGAAGAATTATCCAAAAGTTTTAAAGCTCGCTTCAACGTTGTCTTTAATAACTTTCTGTACGCTTTCAATTTCCGTTTCAAGCGCGTTATGCTCAGTTTCAAGCCGTTTTAATTCACATTCCAAAAGTTTATCAGACCTGTGGAATTGTGAAATCCTTTTATCATAAAGACTTTGAGCCTCGGAATCGTCTGTTTTATCACTTACATCACTGATAAAAGCGGTTAAATTATTGTCACTGTAGAGCATTTTATTCCATTCGCTTTCATCAAATTTTGTAATATTTCTCATATTAAAATCAACAAAAAGGAAATTTCCTTCACGTAGATTTTTTTCTAAAAAGTCAGAATCATTAACATCAGGGCATACAAAATAATCTTCCCTTGATTTACCATCAGGAATAGGGTCCGGAAGCGAGGGAACTACAATTTTATTTGAAGTAGCAGAAATTAAGGACATTCCCATCCCGCCATCTTCTTCCTCCCTTATAATATCATCATAGTGAAGTCTTGCATTATAATTTATACTGTTAGCATCTTTGCTTACCTGTCCGAACAAAAGGGTTTTATTCCCCATGGCATCGTTATATTCATCAGTCCATCTGTCAACATTATCAGCAAGCATCATACGCTCAAATGTAATATTTTGGGCCTGAAATTCATTATTGCTTTTTTGCGCCGTCAACATTAAAAAACGGCCCTGACTTGCAGACATACCCATTGTTCTGAAGCACTCCTTTGTTCTTTTTGTTCATTTTATTGTCATAAAACTTGTTACATAATTAATATCGGCAGGCTTTAATTTAAACTTTAAGGTTTTATACAATACTTTTACAAAAGTTTACATTTTATTGAAGGAAAATATTCCCCACTGCAAGGACCGTAAAAAAATTTGCCCGATACCAAGCTCCTGGCATATTTTTAATCATTTCAAACCTGCAAACCGTTTTAATGTTATAATCTTTAAAAATGGAGGACTTATGGCAGGAATTTTAAGCATACAATTTGAACCGGTATTAAATAAAATTAATGAAAACCTTGAAAAAGTAAAGAAATTAATAGAGGATTTTGCGGCAAAAAATCCTGAAAAGCCCCTTGATTTAATAGTATTGCCGGAATTTTTTACAACAGGCGTTTCCCATAAATATGTTGATTTCCCAACCGGGGAAGACGGCGGTGAACCCCTAAAATTCATCGCAGAGCTTGCAAAAAATTATAAAACCAATATTATAGCAGGAACCCTTATCACAAAAAGGTTAGAAAAACTCTATAATACAATGTTTGTACTCGACAGAGAAGGTAAAACCGTTGCAAAATATGATAAAATCCACCTTTTTAAATATTTTGGAGGAACGGAAAATTTACTGGTATCAAAAGGCGAAAACCCGCCGATTGTTGTATCGCTTGATTTTGCCAAAGTCGGCCTTGCAATTTGTTTTGATATAAAATATCCGCTGC
>CAQTPN010000235.1 GCA_948888345.1 uncultured bacterium
CCTTTGACGGATATTTTCCTTGTATTGTTAATTATCATGATGGTAATTGCACCGAGTTTTCAATCAATGGATAACAATATCAAAATGCCCGAAGTAAATTCAGGAATTGCGGTTGAAGAGAAAAATGCAACAGTATCCGTTACAAAAGAGGGTGAATTCTACTTAAACGGAGAGGCTGTTAATGATGAAGATGTCCTTACACAAAAGCTTGTATATATTGCAGATAATACAGGAGCCGATGATAAAAAAGAAGTAGTTGTAAAGGCTGATGCTCAGGCAAAAAGCTCTGAAATTATGAAAATAATGAGAGCAGCACAGACAGCAGGATTTGAAAAATTAATCGTTGCAGGTGAGCCATTATCTAAAAAAGAGCAGGAAAAACTTAAACAAGAAAATAACGAAGACTTTGAAAATCAGGGATAATAAAATATTATGAAAAGACAAACCTTTAATGAAATAAATATTACACCTTTGACAGATATTTTCCTTGTATTGTTAATTATCATGATGGTAATTGCACCGATGCTTGACCAGCAAGGATTAAATCTTGCAATCCCTGATTATGTTGAAAAAACCGATAATATGCCGGATGAAAACAAGATTTTAACAGTTACCGTAACAGATGACAACAGGTATATTGTAGGTGAAGATGAGGTACCCGAAAAGATGCTTGCAAGGGTTCTGTCCGAGCAGTCAAAAATATACAGTGCGGGGCTTATGATACAAGCAGATGGAAACAGTGACCACGGTGCAGTTGTAAAATTAATGGATACTGCAAGAAATACGGGTATAAACAGCATATCAATAACAGAAATTTAATTTTATAATTTTGGAATTAAAGAAGGAAGAAGAGAAAAAGTGAATACGGATTTTAAGTTTAAAAATATTTTTAATAATTTTGACCCTGAAAAACTCGGGAAATTAAAAAAAGCAGGAAAGATATCAGGGATAATTATCGGGGCATTTTATGCGGTATTTTTAATTGTGCCGCATTTTATAAATCTTAATAATTTTATGCCAATGATAAATACAGAGGTTGAAAAACTCAGCGGTTTTAAACTTTCTGTGGAAAAACCGAAAATTTCAACCACACTAAAGCTGGGCGTTAAAGTTAAGGCTGAAAATATCAGCTTAAATTATAAGGATGATACGCCTTTAGCAAGCTTAAAAAAACCTGAAGTTGAAATTAATCTGCCGACTATTTTAATAGGACACATTAATTTAGATAAAATCAAAGCGGATGAATTTGATGCTTACCTTGTTTTCAATAAAGATAAAAAATATACGGTGATGGAATATGTGGATAATATTATTAAAAATACCACACCGGATGAAGAAGCGGCACTTAAAAAAGAAGAGGCTGCAGAATTCAATTTCCCGATTGAAGTCAGAAATATTAATGTTAAAGCAGGAAAAATAGCTCTGCACCTAAAAGATGAAAATGTTAATAAAACATACCTTGCACAGTTAAACAATTCCAGCCTTAATATGAAATCTCTTCAAGGACCTTTAAAAATTAAGACTGAAGGCTTTATGGGAATTGAAGATACCGATATTCACTTTGCAGATTTTAATATAGATTTTAAAACTAAATTGCCTAAAATTGTTGAAAATACGACGCCAAAACAGGAAAATAATGCTGAAACTGCGGAATTTGAATTAAATTTCAATCCTTTTAGAACTCTGGAAGATTTTAAGCTTAGAACAAATATTTTTGCAAATTTAAATATTAAGGATATTGAAGATTTCAGAGCAAACGGGGATGTTAATATTGAAAAATTCAGTCTTAAATTGAGCGATATTCAGCTGCCTGAAAGCTATGTAAAATTAAACTTCAAAGACAGAACAATAAATCTTGATTCCAAAGCATATGTTTCAGATTCAGAATTTTTAGAAACAAAAAGTGCAATTACAACAGGTAAAAAATCAAAACTTGATTTAAATTTAAACACTGAAAAAATTACATTAAAAAGCATAAAAAACCTCATAGGTGCCATTTTAGATATCTGCTGTATTCAAAACGATATCAAAACAATGACGGCACAAGGCTTTATAAAAGGTGATTTTAATTTAAAAACAGATTTTAAAACAATACAGTCTAACGGAGAATTAAGACTCATTGACGGTAATATTGCTTATTCAAAAGCAGGCTTTGTTTTAAGCCAAATGAAAGCATTCCTTGATTTTTCAGATAATGCTTTAAATATTAAAGATACGAGCGCACTTGTGAACGGTGCAAAATTTGATATTAAGGGAGAAATTGCCCAAAATGCGGATATAAATTTAACCGTAAAATCAGACCCTTTAAAAATTAAAGATTTAGTTAATTTGGCAAGCGAATTCAAACTTGTTAACAAAAAAGATATTGCGGATTTTGATTTTCAAGACGGTGCCTTAACTCTGGCACTCAATGTTATCGGCGATTTTAAAAATATTAAGCCAAAAGCGGATATCAATTTAAATAATTTTAAAATGCTTGTAAAAAGCGCAAAAATGCCATTAAGCATTGAAGATATAAACATAACCGCAAGGCCAAAAGATAAAGATGATATTGATGCTGTTATAACGGTTGCAAATGTAAAAGCTTCAATGGAAGAACCTAAGATTAATTTCAGCGCACCAAATGCAAAAATAACGGCAGATATGGCAAATATCACAATAGAGCCTATTAGCGCGCTTTTAGAGGGTACTTCCGTTAATGTTTCAGGCGGTGTGAATAATTATATGAAAGTGCCTGAATTAAATATTAAGATTAACGGGAACATACATCCGAATACAATTTACGCTTTCATTCCAAAAGAAATGAGGACAGGAGTTACACATAAGGGCTTAATGCCTTACAATGCTTTAATTTCAGGGAAAATTGAAAACATAAAA
>CAQTPN010000236.1 GCA_948888345.1 uncultured bacterium
AAAGAAAATCTCCTTTTGATAATTTTTTAGAGCTTTCTTTATATTTTTTCTTTGAATTAGCGTCTGTTACAAAAATTACATGACCTTTGTTTGTGGTGTATGATACTGCGGCCATTTCTTTTTCTGTGTTATTTGCATATCTTGCATAATCAAAGATAAATAATGCTTTATTTTGCTTGTTTGTCCACAGTCTGTTTTTTGTACGGTGAACTCTTGCTCTGAATTTTGAACCTGCTTTATAAAGAAGGGTTCCTTCTTCCGTGTATAAATCGGTAGGAGCTTCAAAGACAACAATTTCTCCTCTTTTTAAAGTTTTTGTATTTATATTATTAAGAGGGTGGGCGATGATAACATTTCCTGCTTCAATAATTTTTTTGGTGTTGTAAATTTTAACATTGTTTCTCGGAGCTTTATTATATATATTTAAAGTTTCTTCGCTGATTAAAATATCTTCAACGGATTTTGAATATTTTAATTTTAATGTATCAAAATCGCCTGCCATCTTTGCAAATAAAACAGCAGCTTCCGCTTTTGTCATTTTAGAATTCGGATTAAACCTTGAAGGGTCCGGATGGTTGATATAAAGATTATCCGCTACCGCTTTAGCATAAGAATCCAGTGCCCACATAGGAATTTCGCCTGAATCAGAGAACTGTTCAAGGATTGACTTATCTTTCATTGAAGCTTTTGAAATATTGGCGATAACGCTTGTAGCTTCAGAGTGGCTTATTGCTTCGGTAGGTTTAAAGGTTTTATCAGGGTATCCGAAAACAAATCCCATATTTTGTGCAATTGCTATATCTCTTTTATAAGGTGAATTTTCATTCATATCTTTAAAATAAGCTTTAGCACCGGTTACGGTATCTTCACTTTCTAAAACTTTTAAAAGTGAATTTAAAAATGCACCTCTTTGAATTGAACCGTTCGGATAAAATTTATTTGAAGAATCCAGTTTGAAATATCCGCGGTTGATACAATCTACAATTGCGCGCTCAGCCCAGAAGCCGTCCGGCACATCTTGAATAGATGAGGCGAAGCTTGAGTTCAAACCTAAAAGAATAAGACATAAAACTAAAAAAAGTTTGTATGCGTTTTTTAAAAATTTCATTTATTTCCTCGCTTTTTCTTGGAATTTGTGTGGCAACAGTTTAAATTATATTATTATAAAAAAATTCTACACCAACAGTTTTTTAAAATCAATAATTCAAAAGCAGTATATATTCTATATTTCAGCATGTTTTAACATTTCTAAACACTCTAATTCAATTTAAAAATCTTCATGGTAATATTTTTTTATGGATAGTAATAATTTCCCCTTTGGAATAGAAAATAGCAGGTGATGTGATGTTAAACTTATTATCAAAGAGTCCTTTCAGCGGTTCAAAATTGCAGGAGGTTTTTGCAAAGCTTAAAGATATCTACTGTATAAACGATGTTACTGAAGAGAGAAAGCAATATTTAACTGATACAATTCAAAAGTACGGGTATTTACCGTATCCGCATTATAAAGTGCTGGATGAGCTTACACCATCTGAGATTATTTTTGCATACGTTGAAATTTTAAAACTTGAAGGTACGTATGAAAACTTTAAGTTAAAAGATATTCAAAATCCTTCTCCTCTTGCCAGAAAAAAGGTTAAAAATTCTAACTGGTTTAAAAGAGAAGGTCATAATATTAAGCTTATTTCATTGTCTGCTCTCGGGGACGGTGTAAAATCTTCAAACACGGGTAATTTTATTGAATGGGTGGCTCAGATTTTAACTCTTCCGAGGGGTAATTCAAATTACGGGGTATTGGGAGATACTATCTATCTTCTTCCTTTCCACCCCAGAGAATTCGGCTGTGCTTATCTTCCGATGTCATCCGATATAAGCCCTAAGCTTGAGGATATGAAATTAAGCAAATTCTTAGGGTTTGATGCTAAAGCACAGGTTAAATTATTCATAACATTGGCCCAGCTTGCAGGGCACCCTGTTATTTATGATATTCTTCCGCAAACGGGAAGATTTTCTAAAGTAGTTTTATCAAAACCTTATGTTGCAAGATGGTTTGATATTAAAGAATTAACGGAAGATTACAAAAGAGAGCTTGATAAGGCCATAATTGCACTTAAAGGCAAATATAACGCAAACGAAGTTGATGAAGCAAAAAAACTTTATTTAGAAATCTTATCAGGTTCCAGAAAAACCTTTAAAAACGGAAATGAGGAAATCCTGAATGCTATTGATAAATTAATGGAAGCTCCTAAAAAAGCACTTTCTAATCAAATAACAAACAGATTCAGGCAGGATGACATTTTAAAGAAAGTTTATGAAGTTATAGAAAAGGCAAACGGGAAAAAGGCTGCAAAAGAAGAAGATATCCAAAACCAATCTGAAGTTGTAAAAGCCCTTATTAAAGAAGGCTTGTGGCCATCTCCGGGTGGTGCGTGGTGTTCTTCAGGGGTGCCTGTTTTTGATAAAATGCACTCAAGCAAAGAGTATCCTTTGTTCAAACATTTTAATCATAAAGATGAAGATGTTACCCATTTTGCAAATTTGGACTGCCAGACTCCTTATTATTTTGTATATTTTGAAAACAGCAAGTATAATAAAAAGGTTTGTGATTTTTTCTTTGAATATACAAGAACAATTGCCGATGAGTATAATTTTGACGGCTTCAGGGTAGACCATATTGACCATATTGTGGATGATTTTTCCGAAAAAGGAAAATTCCCGATTAGCTACAGAGCACCGAGGGAAGTTTTATCCAAAATGAACTCTTTATTAAAAAGAAAAAATCCCTATTTTGCATGTTTAGCAGAATATATGCTGTGGGATGATTTTTACAGAGAATAGATCGGAAGAGCGTCGTGTAGGGAAAGAGTGTAGA
>CAQTPN010000237.1 GCA_948888345.1 uncultured bacterium
AACATTCCCCACGTATAAACAAAACACTTTAAATTATTTTGATTAATATTAAAAAACGCTTTTCTGAAAGTATCGTATATTGAATGATAAATAAGAAGATTTATAAAATACTGGTGTATAAAAAATATACCAAAAGAATAATTGGCAAGGGTATTTAAACATTTATCAAGCACGGGCCTTGCCATTATAAAGGGTTCAATTGAAACACACACAAAAAGCATAAGATATATTAAGCTGAAGTGCCCGAGCACACTAAAAGATAAATTAAAATGACTTAGGGCACAGGCAATATAAAATAAAATATAAAGCACTAAAGCAGATAAAATAAATGCTTTTATATGTTTCTTAACAAAATCGTAATGCTTTTCCATAAAAATGCAGGTAAACATGCCGGATAAATAAAGAGATGAAAAATATAAAAAGGATTTAAAAAATAATTTTAAGAATGTACCGTAGACATAGAGTAAATCAAAATTGGCAAGGCGGTATATAGTTTTACCTACACTTGGCCTGATAAAATATACCGTACAAATAATACTGATTAAAAGAACAGTATACCCTAAAATTTTATTTTTAGATAAATATTTAAATAACGGAGCAAAAATAAAGAATATGACAATCATCCCGACAAACCACGTAGGATTATTTAAAACAAGCCCGAAAAACATAGAAGAAAAAAATCTTAAAGGTTTATCAAGATGGTTAAACGGATTATTGATACTTGTATCTGTAAGCGTAAAAATTATAGCCGCAGGCAAAATACAGAATATATAAGGCATAACAACATATAGAAATTTTTTCTTTAAATATTCTAAATATTTAAATTTATAAAGAAGATACTGAAATAAAAATCCTGCGATAAAGACAAAAACAAAGGTTCCGCCCTTAAAAAGATATGTATTTGTCTGGTGAATAAAACCACCCACAAGCCCAAAGCACACAGTGTGCCCGAGCACAATCATAATAATTGCAAATGCCCGCATATAGTTTATATACAATAAACGCCCCTTGCGCTGCACATCTTCTGCCATCTTATACCTTCCTAAAATTCAAAATACGAAATTTAATAAATAAAAGCCGAATTTGTTCCCAAAAAATTTGGAGCGTAGGGGATTCGAACCCCTGACCCCGACACTGCCAGTGTCGTGCGCTACCAACTGCGCTAACGCCCCAAAAAAATTCTGTATAAATTCTAACACACAAATAAAATTTAATCCAGTATATAGCCCAACCTTCCGATTATTCTACACTTTACCCTGCTATATTTTATAAACAGCAGTCATTTAAGAAGGGTAAAAAATGTTCAGTTTCACAAAAAAGAAAAATCTCATTGTAGGATGCGGATTTACGGGTGCAGTTCTGGCAGAAAGATTATCAAATATTTTAGAAGAAGATGTTCTTATAATTGATAAAAAATCACATCCTGCAGGCCTTGCCTTTGATTACAAAGAAAACGGAATAACCGTTAATAAATTCGGCACACATATTTTCCATACAAATTATGAATATATATGGAAATATCTAAACAAATTCACAAATTTTACCCCTCTTATGCATAAGGAAAAAGTTCTTATAGAAGGAATGGAGGCACCTTACCCGTTTAATTTAAATACTATTTATCAGATTTTTCCGAAAAATTTAGCTTCAAAATTAGAAAATAAACTTATAAAAAAATACGGTTACGGCAATAAAGTTTCCATCTTTGATATAAAAACAAAGACTTTTTTCTGGGACAGGGATTTAGATTTTCTTGCAAATTATTTCTATGAGAACCTTTTTATCAGCTATGCAAACAAAAAATGGGACAGCAAAAATTACAGCACAAAAAATGCCTTTATACATATAAATAAAGACGACAGAAAATATAAAGATAAATATCAGGGAATTCCGCAGCTTGGTTATACAAAATTAATAGAAAATATTTTAAACCACAAAAATATAAAAATTTTATTTGATGTCGATTTTAAAGACATTGATACAACAGGATTTGACAGAATTTTTTACACAGGTTCAATAGATGAATTTTTTGATTATAAATTTGGCATACTTCAGTATAGAAGTGCAAATTTTAAAACAGATAATACAAATGAAGATTTTTCAGCAAGTATCATAAGATACCCTAACAACCATGATTTTATCAAAATTCATACATTTAAAGATAATTTAAATCCGAAGAATAATACATCAACAGTTTTAAAAGAATATATTTCTGATTTTAAACCAAATACGGATACAGAAAGATTTTACCCCATCTTAAACAAGAAAAATATTGAATTATACAATCAATATAAAATTGAAGCTAAAAAATTCAAAGATATCCGCTTTCTTGGCCGCCTTGGCGATTTCAAGAATTATTCAATGGATAAGGCAATAAAAAGAGCACTTGAAGTGTTTGAAACAGTTAGGTTTAAAAGCCTTCTGGAAGAAAATACCACTATTGACTGCGAACAACTAATTTTAAAATAAGGAAAAAATATGGAAAAAAGTATAAGTATAATAATCCCCGTTTATAATGCCGGAAAAGAACTTTTAAGGTGTTTAAAAAGCGTATCTGAGCAAACTTTTAAAAATCTTGAAATAATTTGCATAAATAGTGCCTCTTCCGATAATTCATCAGAAATATTGGAAAAATTCTCCAAAAAAGACGACAGAATAAAAATCATAAATAAAATAAACGAAGGAACGGGCTCTGCCTGCAATATCGGAATAAACACAGCACAGGGGGAATATTTATCCATAATCGAAGCATCTGATTTTTTAAACAGAAAAATGTTTGAAAATCTTTATAAACTTGCAAAAAAATCCGAGGCAGATATTATA
>CAQTPN010000238.1 GCA_948888345.1 uncultured bacterium
AAATAAACTCACACAAGCACTTTAAACCAGTCTTTATATCATAAAATTGTTTTATATTTACCAATCTTGTCAATTTCTCATTATTTAAAATGGAATTTTTAATATCCCCCATTCGTACTTTATTATAAACAGGTTCAAGTCTGTAGCAATAAATGGAGGTCATTATTCTAAACAGCTCGTTGATAGAAACCGCCTTATTTGTTGATACATTAATTATTTCATTTTTAATGTCATTTTTTATCGCATACAATATAGCCTTTGCAATATCTTTTACATATATAAAATCTCTCGTCTGTTCTCCGTCCCCGTTTATATAAATCTGCTCATTATTTTTCATCCTGTTATGAAAAATTGCAACAACACCGGCTTCTCCGTCTGCCGTCTGTCTTTCGCCGTATACATTTGCAAATCTGAAAATTATATAATTAAGTCCTGAAAGTTTTATATATTTTTCCATAGTAAGTTTAGAAAGGCCGTATTGAGAAAGCACCTCTGTCGGATGTTCTTCATCTATGGGAAGATACTTGGGATTGCCGTACACGGCAGCGGAAGATGCGGCTATTATCTTATTTATGCCGTATTTTTTACAAAATTCAACCACCCTTATTGAACCTATAATATTTTGCATTGCATCATATTCGGGATTTTTTGTAGCACAAGCCACGCTTGCCTGTGCTGCAAGATGTATACAAGTATCAATTTTTTTATTTTTAAAAATATTTTCAAAGTCATCGGACAGTATGTCGATTTCAATATATTCTGCTTTTGGGTTTCTATATCCAGAATTTTTACTTGAATAATTATCAGCTATTATTACATTATAACCATTATATATTAAAATATCAGCAATATGGGAACCTATAAAACCTGCTCCGCCTGTTATTAAAATCTCATTCATTATTATTTTCCTATTTTTCAAATCCAGACTTATCTGGATACATTGCTTCCAAAAAATCTTTTGTTTTTATTCTATCACTATCAGATGTATTTTCCGTATCATTTATGCAAAAAAGTTCCGGTTTAAATTTCTTTAGTTTCTGCTCCTTCTTCCTGCTATTAAAAAATAATTCAAGCGAATCTTTTTTAAAACCTTTAAAAATATTAGTTTTATCTGTTCTTTTAAATATACCGCACCCGATAAGGCAGGAATATTTTTGATATATTGCTCTTTC
Organism: uncultured bacterium; assembly: GCA_948888345.1. GTDB lineage: Bacteria > Cyanobacteriota > Vampirovibrionia > Gastranaerophilales > Gastranaerophilaceae > MGBC122484. Next base: position 1,173 of record CAQTPN010000238.1, read on the forward strand.
AATATCACCTGTTCTTCTGAACGGGAAAATTGATGAAGCCTCAATCTCTTCTTTAAATTCTTCCCTGCATTTTAAAATTATGCTTTTCCTGTAAGCATCAATATTATGGTGGGGTTTTAGCCCTACGGGAATCTTTGGACCAAATTTTTTCTCTAGTAATTTATCCCCGTTTCTGAGCATATTTGTATACTGGCTAAAATCATTTTTCTTATACGGTTTTATAAAGCGACAAACAGGCTTATCTTCTTTAAAGAAAAAATCAGGTTCAACAGACAAATTAAAAAGTGTATCATCATCTGAATATAAAAAATATTCTGATAATCCTTCAATATTTACAATATGATGCAAAATCGCCGTAGAATTAAAATTCGGAAGCGCACAGGGCGGCATAATGTCTTTATGGTCAATAATTTTTATTTTTGGATGCGCTAAATTAAGCCACTTTGGCACCTGCTCATCCGTTACAATAAAAATATTATTTACCCATGGTGCATATTTTTCCAAAGAGCGGAGTGAATATTTTAATTCGCCGTTATCTTTATATCTGCAGTCATTATCCGCATTATATTCTACGTTATGATTTTTCGCACACTCTTCCTTCTTTTTCTTGAATTTTTCATCAGATAAATCACACCAAAGATAAACAATATCTATCTTTTTATCGACATTATTTTTCTTGTCGGGCTCTTCACGTCTCCAGTTAACATTTGTCTTAATAATTTTGGCAGGTACACCGGCATACACACTATTTGGTGTATTGCAGGGTTTTGTTACTATACTTCCTTTTCCTATGGTGCAGTTATCTTCAATATCTGCCCCTTTAAATATCGCGTTATCTCCTGCAAGCCATACGTGTTTTCCTATATTTATGCTTTTACCATGGTTTAAAATCTCGCCTGAATTAACATCATAAAGAGCATGTCCGTCTGATGGTCTTATAAGTATATTTCTTGAGAACATACCATCTTCCCCGATGTTTACTTCAAGTCCATCCCCTATTGAAAAAACAATTTCCGTATCCCATGTGAAAAAATTCTTTCCGATACTGCATTTTTGATTATCCGTCATTGATATTTTCAATTTTTTAATAATATCATTTGAAGAAGCAATTTTGATACTTGAATTATTTCTCAAAACAAACTTTGACTTTGAAAACCGTGCAGCAGGTATTCCGATTGTAACGGTTGAATTTCTGCCCTTAAATTTTATATTTAGACCTTTTATAAAAAACGGATATCTGAAACAAAAAAGCCCTATATTCGGGATAATAAAAGCCCTGGCTCTTTTACCGCATTCATCCTCTATAAAGACCCGATTTTTCTTTGGCATCATTTTTCCTCAATAGCGGCGGTCTCTTGTGCGGTTTGAGTTTTATTCTGGTTATTTGTTTTAAATTTTGGAGAGAAATTAATAAGTTTTTTATGGGTTAATCTCTGGAAAAAGCCCATAAGTTCTTCATCTTGTGGAATTTTTGAATCTTTTTTAACCCTGAACACATACTTTGAATTCAGCATCTTTGCTATAACATAACTTCTGAAATTATCATCAATTATAAAGGTTGTATGAATATTTTTATAAATAAATCCTTTTACAAAATCAATAAAACCGAAATATTT
>CAQTPN010000239.1 GCA_948888345.1 uncultured bacterium
ATTTTTTAAGCTGCACTGTTATACTTGGTTCGTATTTATATAATTTTTGTAATACTAATCTCTATAAAAGGGAAGAAATTAAACCTTTGCTTTTAAAGCTGCGCTCTGAAATTAAACCAGGGGATAGGATTTTTGTATTCAAGGGAGCACATTTAACTTACAGGTTTTATAATAAAACTTTTAATTTTAAAAATGATACCTTTGTTTGTCCGTATAATATGCAAAATATTGTTTGTGCGGATGAAATTAAGCATTTTTGTAAAAAAGATGATAATGATTGTTATATTATATATTCAAGCGAAGTTGATATTGCAAAGAATGTCGAACTTTTGCATAAAACCGTTGATGAATTAAACGGTAAATTAATTATAAAAGATAAAATGTCTGCTCTATATAAAATTTAATTTTCACAATACCACTTGTAGACCGATTTTATACCTTCTTCAAGTTTAATTTTCGGCGTCCAGCCAAGGGATTTTATTTTTGTATCATCCATTAATTTTCTAAACGTGCCATTTGGTTTTGTTTTGTCGTATTCAATTTTTTGAGGAAGCCCAACAATTTCTTTTACAATTTCATAAAGGTTTGAAAGTTTGATATCATCGCCATTTGTTATATTTACAAGTTCGCCGACCTCGTTATAATCTTTATTTTGCATTAAATAGAAGGCTGCATCCGCTAAATCATCAGAGGACATCATTTCTCTGTATGCGCTGCCATCTCCCCATACAATAACTTTATCTTTATAAGCACCGATTTTATTTAAAATTTCAATTACGGATTTTTCATTGTTGAAATCAATGGTTTCATCATAACCATACCCTATTTTTCTTTTCTTTAAATCTCTAACAATGGCTTCAAAATTATCTTCATAAAGCAGTTTTGCAAGGTGAAAACGCCTCAAAAGCATTGGAAGAAGGTGCGCTGTTTCTAAATTAAAATTATCATTTATGCCATATTGGTTTGTCGGCATAAGGGAGATAAAATTTGTACCGTATTGTTGGTTGTAATAATGGCATAACTTGATTGCGGCAATTTTTGCAATTGCATAACCCTCATTTGTTTTTTCTAATTCAGATGTTAAAAGGCAATCTTCCTTCATAGGCTGGGGGGCACATTTAGGGTAAATACAGCTGGAGCCTAGATTTACAAGTTTTTTAACTCCTGATTTATGGCTTGCATTAATAATGTTTGATGAAATCATTAAATTGTTATACAGAAATTCTGCAGGATAGGTTGAGTTTGCAAGAATACCTCCTACTTTTGCTGCAGATAAAAATACATATTCAGGTTTTTCCTGATTGAAGAAATCTTCTGTTTCTTTCTGGTTTATTAAATTCAGTTCGGAAGATGTTTTTAAAATAAGGTTATTAAAGCCTTCTTTTCTTAGTTTTCTTTCTATTGCACTTCCAACAAGCCCTCTATGGCCTGCTATATAAATTTTTGAATTCTTATCCATGGTGTTTAAATCTCGTGTGAACCTGTAATATTATATCCTTTGTTTTTAAGAACACTTTCTTTTTGTGCTTCAATCATATCTTCAGATATCATCTCATCAATCATTGTATCTAAATCATATTTAGGAGACCAGTTTAAGATTTCTTTTGCTTTTGTGCTGTCTCCAAGAAGGAGTTCTACTTCTGTTGGTCTAAAATATGCAGGGTCTACTTCAATTATTGCGTCTCCATTTTTTGAATACCCTTTTTCGTTTAAACCTTCGCCTTTGAATTCAATTTCAATGCCTGCTTTTTTAAAGGCCTTGAGGCAAAAATCACGAACAGATGTTGTAATGCCTGTTGAGAGCACAAAATCATCCGCCCTATCGCATTGTAATATTTTCCACATTCCTTCAACATAATCTTTTGCATGACCCCAGTCGCGCTTAGCAGATAGGTTTCCAAGATATAACTTATCTTCTAATCCAAGTTTTATTCTAGCCGCAGCGCGTGTAATTTTTCTTGTAATAAATGTCTCGCCGCGGCGCGGAGATTCATGGTTAAATAAAATTCCGTTTGAAGCAAAAATATTGTATGCTTCTCTGTAGTTTACCGTAATCCAGTATGCGTAAAGCTTTGCGCAAGCATATGGAGAGCGCGGATAAAACGGTGTTTTTTCTGTTTGGGGTGTTTCCTGCACAAGGCCGTAAAGTTCGGATGTTGAGGCCTGATAAAATTTAGTTTTCTGTTCTAATCCTAAAATTCTTATAGCTTCAAGAATTCTTAAAGTACCAAGTGCATCAGCATTTGCAGTGTACTCGGGAGAATCAAAAGAAACCTTGACATGCGATTGGGCTGCAAGGTTATATATTTCATCAGGCTGAATTTCTTGAATAATTCTTATAATGTTTGTACTATCAGTTAAATCTCCGTAGTATAGCTTAAAATTTACATCTTCTGCGTGCTGGTCCTGATAAAGGTGGTCAATTCTTTTTGAATTAAAAGAAGAAGCGCGCCTTTTTATACCATAAACTTTATATCCCTTTTCCAATAGAAATTCGGCTAAATAACTGCCGTCCTGTCCTGTTATACCCGTAATTAAAGCTTTTTTCATTATATTATCCATTTCATTTGAATTTTTTATGTATTTTGATTATACAAAACAATTTAGCTCTATTGCAAACAACTTAATATAATTTGACATGCCAAAAGTGCAATGATAATATTATTACTTGATTACAAGTTAGCTTTTTGGTACGGAGAAAACAGATCTTGAGCAAAGTTTGCCTTAGTGTTTTGTATAAAAAATCAGATATATCTCCTGTGGAT
>CAQTPN010000240.1 GCA_948888345.1 uncultured bacterium
TCTCTGTATAATTCTCTGAATTTTTCATAGAATGTCCTGTGGGGCATTTCTTCCTGACTTCTTAAAATTGTTGCACATAATGCGGGCGCAAGAGTAAGTGCCACAACAACAGAAAAGCCGATTGATGCCGCAATTGTAATAGCAAACTGCTGATACATCTTTCCTGAAATACCTGAAATAAAACAACAGGGCACAAATACAGCCATCAATACAAGAGATGTTGCAACAACAGCACCGGTAATTTCATCCATAGATATTAAGGTAGCTTCTTTAGGGCTTTTGCCGTTTTCAATGTGTCTTTGAACGTTTTCAACAACAACAATACTGTCGTCTACTACCGTTCCGACCGCAAGTACAAACCCGAAAAGCGTTAAAGTATTTATTGAAAAACCACACATTGCAAATATTGCAAGTGTACCAAGCAATGAAACAGGAATGGACACAAAGGGAACTATTGACGCCCTCCAGTCTCCAAGGAAAAGATATACAACAAGTGTTACAAGAATAACTGCCAGGATAATTGCCTTAACAACCTCTTCTAAAGACTCTTTAATTGTTTCTGTTGTATCATGCAAAACCCTGTAAGACATACCGTCGGGAAAATCTTTAGACATTTTCTCCATTAGAGCATTACAATCGTTTGCAACCTGAATAGCGTTTGCATCCGATAACTGCATTACGGATAATACAGCAATTTCTTTACCATCCAAACGGCCCGAGCTTGAGTATCTTTCACCTGCAAGCTCAACTCTTGCAACATCTTTAATTCTTATAGATGAACCGTCAAGATTTGACCTTACTATTATCTCTTCAAACTCAGCAGGGTCAGTTAATCTGCCGGTTGTTTTAAGGGTAATTTTCATGGGGTGTTTATTAACAAGGGGTTCAGCCCCGATATCACCCGCAGGGATTTGTGTGTTCTGGCCTTGCACAGCATTTTGAATTTCAAGAGGCGATACATTTAGGGCAGCCATTTTGGCAGCATCAAGCCAAATTCTTATAGAATAATCTCTGGCACCATATACACCTACTTCGCCAACACCATTTACACGGGCCAGTTCATCCTTTAAGTAAATTGAAGCATAGTTGCTTACTTCAACCTGATTTTTTGAACCGTCGGGCGAATAAATCGCATACATTACAAGACCCGCACCCTGAGTGGACCTTTTTGTAGTAAGACCATACCTTTGAACATCGGATGGCAGTCTTGGAGTAGCAAGAGAAACCCTGTTTTGAACATTTACAAGTGCCATATCAGGGTCAGTTCCCGTTTTGAAGAATACATTTAATTGATATGTACCGTTGCTTGAGGTTGATGTCATATAAAGCATGTCTTCAACACCGTTTACCTGAGCTTCAATAGGCTGAGCAACGGTTGATTCAACAACCTCCGAGCTTGCACCTGAATATGTAGCCGCAACAACAACCTGAGGCGGGGTAATATCCGGATATTCTTCTAAAGGCAGATTATTTAAACATATTAACCCTACAAGTACAATTACAAGGGATAATACTATTGCAAACCTTGGTCTTTCTATAAAAAACTTTGAAAACATTTGATGCTAATCCTTATTCTTCGTCATTTGAAGCTTCATTTTCTAAAGCCTCTTCCTGCTTATCCGATGAAGCGGGGTTCTCTGTTTGGGCTTGAGTTTTTTCTGCAATTTTAACAGGGAATCCGCTCATAACCCCTACAACGCCCTCGGAAATAAATGTATCTCCCTCTTTCAGGCCTTCACTCACTATAAAATATTTGTCGTATTCGCCTTCAACTGCAATATAAGTTTGAATTGCCTTATTTTCCTCATCAAGAGTAAAAACATATCTTCCGGTAGAATCCTGAAGCACTGCAGCTTGAGGCACTATAAGTTTTTTATTCTTTGTATTTGAATATATTTTAACTTTTACAAAATCCCCGGGAACAAGCGTATGTTCAGGGTTTTTAAATGTTGCCCTTAAGGGAATAGACCCTGTTGTCTGTGAAATTTCATTGCCAAAAAAGTCTTCATCTCCGTTATATTTATACACAGTTCCGTCAGGAAGTGTAATTTGAACTTTAATGGGCTCATTTTGCTTAACCGTCGGAAGGATTGTATCATCCTTCAATTGATTAAACTGTTTTGAATCAAGAGAATATGTAACATAGATAGGGTCAAGACTTACAAGTCTTGCAAGAGAACCGGTTTGAGGAGTTATATAATTCCCCTCAGTTACATTTACCATACCAATTCTGCCTGAAACAGGTGCTGTAATTCTTGTATAGGATAAAAGCCTTTTAGCATCGGATAATTGAGCACTTGCAGACCTTATATTTGCAAGAGCCACATTTTTTTCAGCCAGATTCTGGTCATAGGTGGATTTTGCTATAAAATCTTTGGCTACAAGTTCTTTAGCTCTTTCAAAATCTTTCTGCGCACGATATGCAACAGCCTGTGCATTTTGAAGACTGGCAGATGCTTTATTAACGTTTATTGCATACTCCTGCGGGTCAATTGTAAATAACAACTGCCCCTTTTGAACATAATCTCCTTCTTGAAAATGTTTATTCAAAAGTGAACCTGAAACTTTAGCTACAATATCCACATTATATTTTGCAACCACTCTTCCGGGGGCCTCTATCGAATTTGCAATCTCTTCAGACTTAACGGTATCAACAGAAACCGTAGGAACCATAGATGCAGCCCTGCTTTTTGCGTTCTGCCCTTCCATAAATTTTACAAACCCGAATCTTGCAAATACCATTAACACTACTA
>CAQTPN010000241.1 GCA_948888345.1 uncultured bacterium
CACCGAGATCTACACTCTTTCCCTACACGACGCTCTTCCGATCTAATTGCAGATGTTTTAAAAGTTTCGGTAAATACTTTGTTTGATTTTAAGTAGAAGGGTTTTATGGATTGCCGCGCTCCCGCCGGTCGCTCGCAATGACAGTATCTATTGAATTTGTACTACAAGGGTGAATTTTCAATGTGCAAAATTGTGGCAAGGATAATTTAAAAGTGATATCAAAATATTAACTTTTTATTACACTAATAATATATCATAGTGATATCACTATGTCAACCTTTTAATTAAAATGTTTATAATTTAATACTTTTTTGATACAATTTAGTTGTGGCAATAGATAATGAAAAAAATAAAAGATATTTTATTACAATATCAAAAGAGGACTATGCGCGCCTTGAAAAGCAGGCCAAAGTTTCTGTCCGCTCTGTAAGCAAGCAGTCATTATATTATATACTTGAAGGCTTAAAAAAGGATGAGCAAAAAACAGATTTAGCCGATTAGGCCGAGGTCAAGAACTCTTTTTACTTCATCTTTTATCTTTTGATGAATAACTTCAACCGGTAATTCCCCGTCAATCGTTATAAAATTATACTCTTTTTCAAGCCTGTCATACTCTTCAAGACATTTATTCTGATAAATTTCAAAACTGTTGTAAATATCGGTTGAAAGCCCGATATCACGGCCCGATTCAAAATAATCAAGCCCTTTTGAGCCTATCATGCGTTTTAAAAGCTTATCTACAGGCATTTTTAAATAAAATACCAAATCAGGAACAGGCGCAAAATCGTATAGTTTTTTCACCCATTTAATATCATGACCTCTGACAGAATCCCTTACGAAAGCTGTGTATATGTATCTGTCTAAAAGCACTACAAACCCTGATTTTAAGGCAGGGATTATGACATTTTCAAGCCTGTCTGTATAATCTGCAGCGTATAAAAGGCTGAAAGTTGTTGTATTTAAAAGGTTCCTCTCTTTCGCCTCATTAATTACATCCGATATAAGACGGGAGGTTTTCCATTCGGAAAGCATACAGCCGTAGCACTCATTTTCTATATATTTTTTAAGAAGGTTAACCTGTGTTGATTTTCCGGCACCGTCTGTTCCTAGCCGTGTTTTTGATACATATTATATATTAATACCTTTCGAATTTAAAAGTTCTGTAACAAGTTTCCTGAAATGAAGCTGCTTTTTATGGATTGTTTCATTTGCATCTACTGGGATAAGTCCGTATTCATCAATCATATCTTTATATTGCTCAATTACCCTGTTTTGAAATAATACATAGCTTTTATAAGGGTTATTTGAAAGTTTTAAATCCATGCCGGCTTCATAATACTTGGGCTGGCGGTTGGTACAAATCCGCTCCAGAGATACTTTCGCACTAACATCAAAATAAAGGGTTAAATCCGGCTTAATTGCAAAACCGTACATATTTCTAACCCATTTTTTATCAACATCACGGGCAACATCTCTTGCAAAAGCCGTATAAACATATCTGTCTGCAAGCACTATAAAACCTGCCTTCATTGCAGGAATAATCACTTTTTCCAGACGGTCCGCAAAATCTACCGCATGAAGAAGCGAGAATGTACGCCCTGAAAGGAGATTTTTCTTTTTGGCACGCTTTGTGGTTTCATAGATTAAATCAGATGAATTCCAGCAAGTTAAAATAACATCTAAATTTTTAGATTTCAGCCAGCTGTACAATAAATCAAGCTGGGTTGATTTTCCGCTGCCGTCAATTCCCTCAACACAAATGAGTAGCCCTTTCAGGTTATGGTCTTTGTTAAATCTTAACATTTTATGCCCTTGTTTTTTAGTGCCCTTTGTTAATAATAATTATATAGTATTAAACCATATTTAGTAAATAACAATAACGGAGAAAATAATGTCAGATACGGTAAATTCATTCAAAAAAGCCTTTAATACAGTAAAGGACAGCCCTTTTATCACCCTTTATTTTGTATTATATTTAATAGTTTTATTTTTAATAATACCCTTTTTAATAGCAGGCAGAAATATTATCATTTCAATGATTTTAGGGGTTTTAATGCTTCTTTTAACCTGCGCTTTTATTTCAGGGTGGTTTAATATGATAAAAGCTTCCGTTATTTCATATAAAGAAAACAGGACTCCTGAAGAAAAGCTGGACGAGGCTTTAAAATTAAAAAACCATTTCTTTGCAGGGGTTTCAGAATATATTTTGCCGGTTATCACGGGCGGAATTATAGTAATCGGGCTTTTTTACCTGCATTCTTATCTTTCGGATTTAATTTTCGGAAGAATTGATGAAATTATTTACAACCTGTCAAAATATGCAAACAGCTCTGATACCATAAAAACAGAAGATTTAATGAATTATTTTGCTGCTCTGCCTGAATCTACGTGGGCAACAATTTTCAAAAAAAGTATGTTTTCTTATGCAGTATGCAGCTTTATAACATTATTTTTCCTATACTGGAGTGCGAGCCTTTATATGAATAAAGACTGCAGTCTAAACCCGTTCAGGGCAATAATTGACGGAATTAAAACAATGTTTTGTAAATTCTTGCAAACCGTTTTGATTTTTGTATTCTTAATGGCCGTAAATTTCTTACTAATATTTTTACAGACATATTTTATGAATAACATTGTAATCTCATTTATTACAATGATATTAAGGATTTATTTTGCAGCATATATTGTTGTGTTAATATTTGATTTATATGGA
>CAQTPN010000242.1 GCA_948888345.1 uncultured bacterium
TGATATTATAATTTATATTGAGTAAGTATTCTATACATAAGGTGGATTATTTTAATATCGTGGCAAATTTTAATAAAGCTTTGAAAAATACGCATAATGTTTATTCTCTTTTAAGAAAATTTGATTTTGAAGGAACAAGCTTCCCCGGAAAGCTTTTAAGACAAAATTATAAAGATTTTCTTGCTGATGCAAGAGGGTATGCTGTAAAAAATTGTTTTGCAATAACGGGAACAAACGGCAAAACAACAACAGCGGGTATTTTAGCCCAAATTTTAAAAGAGGCGGAAAATTCCGTTATTCATAATGAGCTTGGCGCAAACATGCCAAACGGTATTGCAACAGCCGTTGCTCTTGGGCTTTATAAAATTTTAAAGGATAATCCCGTTCAAAGAATAGATAATTATGTTATAGAGTGCGACGAAGCTTACCTTGCTGCCTTATTTTCAGAAATGAAGTTTGACTATCTTCTTGTTACAAATCTTTTCCGCGACCAACTGGACAGATACGGGGAATTAAATACAACAAAGAAAAAAATCCAAGCAGGAATTGAATTAAATGAAGATTTAGCTCTGGTTTTAAATGCTGATGACCCGAGTTTAGCGGATATTGACCAAAAGCTGTCAAGCGGCACAAGAAAAAAAATATACTATGGCATTGAAAATATAAGTTTTTCAGGATACGACAAAAATTCAAAAAGCCCGTCTGAAATTATCCACTGTAATAGATGTACGCTGCCTTTAAAATATGATAAGGTTTTTTATTCCCAGCTTGGGAAATGGTATTGCCCTTGCGGGAATAGAAGAGTTCAGCCTGATATCAAAGCTGATGTTAAAATGTTTGCGGACCATTTCTTCTTAAATGTAAGATATGAAAACAAATCATACAATTTTAAAGTTAATTTAACGGGTCTTTATAATGCCTATAATGCCCTCGGGGCAATAAGCTGCGCGCTTATAAACGGAGTTGAAAGACGCTTTATTGATAAAGCACTGGAAAATTATAAACCGGTATTCGGGCGCAATCAAAATATATTTTTGGATAAAAAACCCGCTACCGTATATTTAATTAAAAACCCTGTCGGCGCAAGCGAAGTATTAAGGGGGTTAAAAAACATTGAACATACGCACATTCTCATTGCCATTAATGATAATTATGCAGATGGCAGAGATGTAAGCTGGTTATGGGATTCTGATTTTGAGAGTTTAAAAGATTTTAAAGGAAATTTCTATATAACAGGCTCGCGCGCTGATGATATGGCGTTAAGATTAAAATATGCAGGGTGTGATACAAGCTTAATTTTAATTGATTCAAACATAAGAAGGTCTTTAAATGATGCTTTAGAAAAAGTGCGCCCGGGTGAAAAATTAATAATTTTATCTACCTATACCGCACTTTTAAAATTAACAAAGCTGTTTAAATCTATGAAAACCAATTAATATTCTGAAGAATTTTCGGACATTCCGGAAGCCGGCCGGGTTTGCTGCTCTCTTGCGGCATCTTCTTCGGGTACATTTTCTGCATTCTCCAAATTTTCTTCATAGCCGGTTTCATTCATATTTGGCTGCATATATGGCTGATTATCCTTAAAAATACGTTCGATTTCTTCTTCAATATCCATTGTAGACATTGCAAGCATCAGGTTTTTATATGTAAATAATTCAGCTTCTTCATATGCTTTCTTAAAATTTGCATATACCATAGGAAAGCTTGAACCGTATTTTGTCGGGTCGTCTTTATCCGGATAAAAAGCCTCAACAAGGGTGTTTAATCTTTCATCATGGGCTAAAATATAATCGTCAAACGCTTTTTTATTAAATCCTTCAAAATCGGTGGTTTTAATTCTTGATACAACAATTTCATAATATTTATGATATTCTTCAGCTGTCTTATGTGCTGCAATATTAATATCCGTCTGAGTTTCAACCGGTTTTAATTCTTCTTCATTCTGGTTTAAAATTTGTTTATCAAATACTATTCCTCCGCAAAAAAGAAGCAGGGAATATGCAAAAAACATAAGTGTTAGACACAGAGATTTAAAAAAAGCTCTCACTTTATTTCTTCCTTCTCGATTTTGACAGTAATTCTTTTTTCATGGGATATTTTACAAAATTATAAAGCCTCTTTCAAGAAAATTCATTTAAAAAAATGATTTTAAACATGGTTTAAGACAAAAGAAAAGGCTTGAATATTCTTCAAGCCTTAAATTTCATTTCACTTTATAGAGGAGGAATTTTTATGATTGAATGTCTATATTTCTAATTTCTCTGCCGCCATTTACAATGGTGCCGAGCTGCATTGTCTGCATATTAATTCTTCTGATTTCAGCGTTAACATCTCCTGAAAATACATTTTCATTTGTTTTAAGATAATCCAAAACAGGCTCCCATAATGCACCCATTGCATGTTCTATGGTTTTTGCCGCATTCTCTTTTGTTAAATTTCTATCCGGGATAACATTTAACCCGAAAGATTTTATGTTAAATTCGCTTACCATCAGTGAATTACTCCTTTGAATCATCCTTGTAGTATATATATCGTACCTAACCAATAAAAACTTTAATGATGAGTCCTTATTTGTAAAGAAAAATTTACAAAATTTAAAAAATGACATATAATTTAATGAAAGAAGGAGAATAAAAAGAAACGTAAAGTTTTGTTAATATTCAACAAATTTATGACACTTTTTAAAT
>CAQTPN010000243.1 GCA_948888345.1 uncultured bacterium
AAGATATAATGGGAAAAGATTTAAGCATAAAAAAAGTTTTGGTTATAGGCTCCGGTCCGATTGTAATAGGCCAGGCTGCGGAATTTGACTATGCAGGCGTACAGGCTTGCCGCGCTCTAAAGGAAGAAAATATTGAGGTGGTTCTTGTAAATTCAAATCCTGCAACGATTATGACCGATGAAAATATTGCAGATAAGGTCTATATTGAGCCATTAACTCTGGAGAGTTTAACTTCCATTATTAAAAAAGAACGTCCAAACGGTATAATTGCTTCTCTTGGGGGGCAAACAGGTTTAAATTTGGCCTGTGAATTGGATAAAGCAGGGGTTTTAAAAGAATTTGATGTCCGCCTTCTTGGCACAAATATTGATTCAATCAAAAAGGCTGAGGACAGAGAAATGTTCAAAAACCTTATGAATGAAATAAATGAACCTATTCCGGATTCTGAAATTGTATCAAATTATGAAGATGCAAAAAAATTCGCCGAAAAAATCGGTTTCCCTATAATTATACGTCCTGCCTTTACTTTAGGAGGTTCAGGCGGCGGAATTGCAACAAATGAAACGGAATATGAAGAAATCGTACATTCAGGCCTCCAGCAGTCTCCTATAAATCAAGTGCTCGTTGAAAAGAGCATAGCCGGTTTTAAAGAAGTTGAATACGAAGTAATGCGCGATTCAAACGATACCTGCATTATTATTTGTAATATGGAAAATATTGACCCTATCGGTATTCATACAGGGGACAGTTTCGTTGTTGCGCCATCTCAAACCCTTACAAATAATGAATATCAGATGCTTAGAACCTCTGCAATTAAGATTATAAGGGCACTTAAGATAGAAGGCGGGTGTAATGTTCAGTATGCACTTGATACAAAAACTAATCAATATTATGTAATTGAGGTAAATCCGCGTGTAAGCCGCTCTTCTGCACTTGCTTCAAAAGCTACAGGATACCCTATAGCAAAGGTTACAACAAAAATTGCAATTGGATATGAATTATCTGAAATTAAAAATGCCATAACCGGTAAAACCGTTGCTGCGTTTGAGCCTGCGCTTGATTATGTTGTGGTAAAAATTCCAAAATGGCCGTTTGATAAGTTTGCAACGGGCGATAGAATGCTCGGTACAAAAATGAAGGCCACAGGTGAGGTTATGGCTATCGGGCGAACCTTTAAAAGCAGTTTTAAAAAAGCTGTTGCATCGCTTGAAGATAAGCATACAGGGGTTTTGCACTACAAATTTGAAAATTTATCGAATGAAGATTTGTTAAATGACCTTCATATTCAGGATGACAGAAGAATTTTTAGAGTATCGGAAGCCCTGAAAAGGAATTTTGATGTTCGAAAAATAAGGGAAATTACGAAAATTGACCCATGGTTTATAAATCAGATTAAGGACGTTGTGAATCTTGAAATAGAGCTTGAACAAAGGCCTTTAGACTTTGAATTATTTAAAAAAGCTAAGGATTTCGGGTATTTAAATTCTGAAATTTCAGCCATATCAAAGGTGTCAGAGGAAGAGCTTGAAAATTATGATTATCCGGCCGCATTTAGAATTGTAGATACCTGTGCAGGTGAATTCCATGCCTCAACTCCCTATTTCTATTCAACCTACGGAGAGGCTTGTGAATTGGAGGAATTCAAGGAAGAACATAAAAACGAAAGCTCTAAAAATAAAGAAAATATTCTGGTTCTTGGCTCCGGACCAATAAGAATAGGGCAGGGAATTGAATTTGACTACTGTTCCGTGCATGCGGCACGTGCAATTTTAGAAAACGGATACGAATCTGTTATGGTAAATTCAAATCCTGAAACGCTTTCTACCGATTTTGATATTGCAACAAGGCTTTATTTTGAGCCGATGAATGTTGAAAACGTTATGAATATTGTAAAAAAAGAGAAGCCATACGGTGTAATGGTGCAATTTGGCGGGCAAACGGCAATTAATTTAGCCCCGAAGCTTGCAAAATACGGTGTTAATATTCTTGGAACTTCGCTTGAAAGCATTGATGCTGTTGAAGACAGGAAAATTTTTGAAAAACTTCTTTCAGACCTTGAAATTCCGCAGCCTAAAGGTAAAGGTGTAAAAACCATGGCGGAAGCCCTGAGTGCCACAAAGGAATTAGGGTATCCTGTTCTTGTGCGGCCGTCTTATGTAATCGGCGGGCGAGGCATGCAGGTGGTTTATAACGATGATGAGCTTTTAACCTATATTAATGAGGCACTGAAATTCTCAGGCGAGCATCCTGTTTTAATTGACCAGTATATAGAAGGCTTAGAAGTAGAATTAGACGCTATTTCAGATGGTAAAGACGTTCTAATCCCCGGAATTTGCGAACATATAGAGCGAGCAGGTGTTCATTCGGGTGATTCAATGAGCATTTATCCCTCCCGCAATATTACAAAAAAACAGGAAGCAAAGCTTGTTGAATATGCTAAAAAAATAGCAAATAAGGTAAAAATAATCGGCCTTATGAATATCCAATTCATCATAAAAGACGATACAGTTTATGTGATTGAGGTTAACCCCCGTGCTTCCCGTACAGTGCCTATTATGTCTAAGGTTACGGGAATTCCTATGACAAAAATTGCAATTAATGCAATACTTGGAAAATCGATTAAAAGCCAGGGGTTTGGAGTTGGTCTTTATCGCACATCTAAA
>CAQTPN010000244.1 GCA_948888345.1 uncultured bacterium
ATAAGGATTAAAAAATTATGTGGGAATATTCTGATACCGTAAAAGAACACTATAAAAACCCGAAAAATGTCGGAATGATAGAAAATGCAGATGCAATAGGCGAAGCGGGAGCACTTGCATGCGGGGATGCTCTAAAACTTTATTTAAAAATAAAGGATGGAATTGTAACAGATGCCAAGTTTCAAACATTCGGATGCGGCTCTGCCGTAGCATCATCAAGCATTTTAACGGAAATGATTATAGGAAAAACGGTTGAAGAAGTTAAAAAAATTACAAATAAAGATATTGCAGATAAATTAGGCGGATTGCCTCCTGAAAAAATGCACTGCTCCGTTATGGGCCATGAGGCACTTGAAGATGCTCTTAAAAACTATGAAGGCTTAGACGATGAACCATCCAAACCAAAAACAAAAGATAAAATTATCTGCAACTGTTTTTCCGTTACAGAAAAACAAATAAAAGAAGCCATTGAACACAACGGCGCAAAAACCGTTGATGATATTAAAGAATTAACTTATGCAGGCGGCGCATGCGGAAGATGCAAAGGGAACATTCAAGCCATAATTAACACTTATAATATGGAAACTAAAAATGATAAAAAAGAGTTAAATGCTGTTCAATTTATTTTAAAGGTAAACAGTGTAATTGAAAAAAATATTTCCCCTGAGCTCACCAAAGACTGCGGAGGAATAGAACTTATTAACATTGAAGGAAAAGATGTATATGTGCGCCTGACAGGAAGCTGCAAAGGATGCAGAAATTCCAATCTTACCCTTAAAAACTTTGTTCAAACCCAGCTTAGAGAACATGTTGACAGTGAAATAAATGTTATAGAGGTAGAATAATGCAAAATATAATTTATCTTGATAATAACGCAACAACCCGCGTAGATGAAAAAGTAGCGGAAGCCATGATGCCGTATTTTACGGAAGAGTACGGAAATCCTTCATCTATTTACGATTTAGCACACAGTGCAAATAAAGCGGTCAGACATTCAAGAGAAATTATAAAAGATTTTTTAGGCGCAAATGATTCTAAGGAAATCATTTTCACATCCTGCGGTTCTGAAAGTGCAAACATGGCAATTAAAGGCGCACTTGATTTAAACAGAACAAAAAAGCACCTTATAACAACAAAAGTTGAGCACCCCTGCGTTTTAAACCTTCATAAAGATTTAGAAAAAAGAGGATATAAAGTTGATTATACAGGGGTGGATTCAAACGGTGACCTTGATGTAAATGAATTAATTTCACATGTTGATAAAGATACGGCTTTAGTATCTGTTATGTATGCCAATAATGAAACAGGAGCAATTTTTCCTGTGGAAGAAATAGCGGCAAAAGTAAAAGAAATTAACCCTGAAACTAAAGTTTTTGTAGATGCAGTGCAGGCTGCAGGTAAAATTCCCATCGATGTTAAGGATACAAAAATAGATTTTATGGGAATTTCTGCCCATAAATTCCACGGCCCCAAAGGAATCGGCGCACTTTATATAAAATCAGGCAATATGGTTTCTCCGCTTATCATAGGCGGCCATCAGGAAAGAGGAAAAAGAGCCGGAACCGAAAATGTACCGTATATTGTAGGTATGGCAAAAGCCGCTGAGCTTGCAATGGAGAATATGGAAGATGAATTAACGCGTGTAAAATGCCTTAGAGACACCCTTGAAGAAGGAATTTTATCAAAAATTAAAAATGCAAGATTAAATTCAACTTCTAAAAACAGAGTTCCAAACACAACAAATATAGGCTTTTTATACATTGAAGGCGAATTAATCCTTCTTCATTTAAACGATGCAGGAATTTGTGCAAGTTCCGGTTCTGCCTGTACTTCAGGGAGCCTGGAACCCAGCCATGTTCTCCGTGCTATGGGCGTTCCTTTTACTTCTCTCCATGGCAGTATAAGATTTTCTTTAAGCCGTTATACAACGGAAGAAGATATTAATTATGTAGTTCAGGAATTACCGCATATTATAGATAAACTTGCAAAAATTTCACCGTTCCAAAAGGAACTCGGGGAAATATTGAAATAAAAATTCTAAGCTTGCGTAGTGTTAAATTTAGAACCAACTTTTGCATATTTTATATCATCATTATTTATGCCTAAAATAGGGTTTATAATTTTTTTCATCAAAATTTTATCACTGAAATTATCGGTACTGTTTGATAACACAAGAAGTGTGCCAAGCCCGCCAAGCGCAAGGGCAATATCTCTTTTTCTGTTTATAATTTTTTCGCCGGCATCGTTAAAATTCTGTCTTAATTTCGGGGCAAACTTATCGAATCCTTTACCTAAAAGTTTTTGCGAAGCACCCACTATTAAAATCGGGAACAAAATATTTGTTACCCCTTGAAAAATAGCCTCTCCAAAGGCTTTTTTAACTGCAGTCTTTTTGCCTTCCGTTTCTTTTGTTTTATTATAAGTTGATGCGACATCAGCTGCTATATAGGCACCGGCCGGAATATATGAAATTTTTGGCAGATTTTTTATAATGGGGCTTTTTGAATTATTACATACAACCCTTATTGCAGCCCCAATATCATCACTATATCCTAAATATCGAAGCGGGGTATTGTGAAAAACATCTTTTTCTTTTTTATCATCCTCTTTTTTGCAAAGCCTATCTTCCGCACAGCTTTTAGAATTT
>CAQTPN010000245.1:0-665 GCA_948888345.1 uncultured bacterium
CGAAAGGAACCCGTGTATTTGGTCCTGTTGCAAGGGAATTAAGAGATAAAAACTATATGAAAATAGTTTCTCTTGCGCCGGAAGTTATTTAATTTAAAAGGAACAAATGAAAATGTCAAAGTCAGAAGAAAAGAAATTACATACAAAAGTTGGTGACAGAGTAATTGTTACCTCCGGGCGTGATAAAGGCAAAGTGGGCAATGTTAAAGAAGTTGACACCAAAACATGTGAAGTGCTTGTTGAAGGTGTTAATATGGTAACGAAAGCTCAAAAAGCCAACCCGATGGCCGGAATTCAAGGCGGTCTTGTTAAGAAAGAAGCATTTATGAATTCAAGCAAAGTAATGGTTTACTGCCCTTCTTGCGAAAAAGCAACGAGAGTGAAACACGAGATTAAAGACGGTAAAAAAATTCGTGTTTGCAAAAAATGTAATGAATCATTAGATGTATAATTTTAAGAGCATAAGCATTGAAATTTGACAGGCTTAAAATTCAGAGCAAAATTTCAAAGGCTAGAAAGGTAAAAAAGAAAAATGTCAGCTCAAAAAACAACTGATTTAAAAACAAAATATCAGGAACAAATAAGAAAACAGTTAAAAGAAGAATTTAAACTAACAAATGAAATGCAAATTCCAAGATTGCATAAAATTGTTATCAATATGGGTG
>CAQTPN010000245.1:675-2583 GCA_948888345.1 uncultured bacterium
CAAATTAAGAGAAGGTATGCCGGTTGGTTCAATGGTTACCCTCAGGGGTGAAAGGATGTATGATTTCTTCCAGAAATTAGTTTGCGTAGTTCTTCCAAGAATTCGTGACTTTAGAGGTGTTTCAAGCAAAAGCTTTGATGGCAGAGGAAATTATACTTTTGGTTTGAAAGAACAAGCTTTGTTCCCTGAAATTCATTATGAAGAAGTGGATATCGTTAAGGGGATGAATATTTCTATAATTACAACGGCACCTAATGATGAAATGGCAAAAAGCCTTCTTGCTCATTTAGGTATGCCTTTTAAAAAGCATTAATCATAGGAGAATAAACGATAATGGCTAAAAAAGCAATGATAAACAAAGAAGCTACACGTGAAGCACTTGCAGCTAAAGGTAAATACCCTGCTGTCAGACTTCACAACAGATGCTCTATATGCGGAAGGCCTCATGGATTTCACAGAGATTTTGGTCTTTGCAGAATCCATTTAAGAGAATTTGCGCACAGAGGTTTATTGCCGGGCGTTACAAAAGCTTCTTGGTAATAATCATAAAAGATATAAAATGCACACCTGTTAAGATGCGGGTGTGCATTTTGAATTATTAATGTCTGTTAAGTAATCTTAACAAAAATTTGCATGAAAATTATGTTTCATGTATTATTATTTCTGCACAAGTGTTTTTGTGCATTGTAAATTACTAAACTACAAGGTTAAACAGAAAGCTGCGCCTTGCAAGTAGAAAGGAAAATTAAATATGACAGTTACAGACCCTATTGCAGATTTGCTCACAAGAATCAGAAACGCTAATACCGTTCATCATTCAAATGTAGAAATTCCTGCTTCAAAGTTAAAGGTTGAACTTGTGAAACTTCTTCGCGAAGAAGGCTTTATTGCAGGATATACAGTTAAAGAACAAGATAATTTTAAAGTTATTGATGTTGAATTGAAATATAACAACAATAAACCTGTTATCACCGGCTTAAAAAGAGTTTCAACTCCGGGTTTAAGAACTTATTCAAAGGCTAAAAATCTGCCAAGAGTATTTGATGGTCTCGGTATTGCTGTTGTTTCAACAAGCAAAGGTTTATTGACCGATAAAACCGCAAGAAAAGAAAATATTGGCGGCGAAGTTCTTTGTTACGTATGGTAACTTTATCGTATAAATAAAATTTAAAATGGGTTGATTTGCTCCGTGTTTACGGAGTGAAGCGTTCCCGCTTAATATACACTATATGGTCCGGCAGTGCAGAATGGATTTTTCAGGATGCAGGTCAGGCTCATACGAAAGCAAAAGGAGAAAATTAAAATGTCCAGAATTGGTAAATTACCTGTTGAAATCCCATCAGGGGTTGAAGTGAAGGTAGAAAACAATGTTGTTACAGCAAAAGGTCCCAAGGGGACTGAGTCTGTTGAAATCAGACATGAAATCGAAGTTAAGGTTGAAGGTAATCAAGTAATCTTAACGAGAAAAAATGATGATAGAAAATCACGTTCTTTACATGGCCTTTCAAGAACACTTGTTCAAAACGTTATAACCGGTGTTAAAGATGGCTTTGAAAAGAAACTTGAAATTCAAGGTGTTGGTTACAGGGCTCAAATGCAAGGTACATCAATCAATTTGCAGTTAGGCTATTCTCATCCGATTGTAATTGAACCGCCAAAAGGTATTACAATTGCAGTTGAAGCTAACACTAAAATTACTGTTGCAGGTACTAACAAACAGGCTGTTGGTGATATTGCGGCTCTTATTCGTTCTAAACGTGCTCCTGAAGTATATAAAGGCAAGGGCGTAAGATATGAAGGCGAATATGTAAGACGTAAAGCCGGTAAAGCAGGTAAGAAATAATAAGTAGCAGACAGGTTGCCCAGATGAACCGATAATATAAGTGATTATACGGGTTCGGGTGAAAG
>CAQTPN010000246.1:0-397 GCA_948888345.1 uncultured bacterium
TAATAAAGGAGAAGAAGTTTTGCATTTGACAGGCGGGCTATTTAAAGGAAGGATAATTTCTGTCCCGAAGGGTGAAAAAGTTGATGTACGCCCGACTTTATCAAAAGTGCGCGAGAGTGTCTTTAATGTTATTTATTCTTATTTTGGTGATTTTTCAAATCTTGCTTTTCTTGATATGTTCGCAGGTTCGGGTATTATGGCACTTGAGGCATACTCCAGAGGGTTTAAAAATATAGCCGCTGTTGAAAAAAATCCGAAAACTTTATCATTTATAAAAAAAACTTATGTTCAAATTAAAGATGCAGCTTTAAATATTAATCTTATCAAAGGGGATACGCTTAAAGTTTTATCAAAGCTTGAAAATTATGATTATGAAATACTTATAATAAATGATGGC
>CAQTPN010000246.1:407-2562 GCA_948888345.1 uncultured bacterium
TTGAAAAACTTACTCCAAAAGGTATTATAGTTGTTGAATATGATAAAAAAGATTTTAAAAAAGCAAGATTTTTAAATGAAACCCTGCTTTTTAAAGAAAAGAACTATGGCAGAACAAATGTAGATTTCTACAAATTATGAATCTTTTGTTTCAATTTCCTTGTCGGCTGATGTTTCATAGAAGATGCTCATTCCTTTTGCTGTGTGTTTCGGGAAATTATCCTTCATTTCCTCTATTTCTTTATCAATTCCGTATGCGGCTATTTCCTCATTTGTAACGCGCCCGTCTCCGTTTTTATCAATATCGTTAAAATTATTTAAAACTGTTTCAAGAAGCGAGCTTGAAGAATTTGAACTGTAACATAGTTCACATAATTGTTCATAAGTAAGCCCGTTTCTTGACATGCCTGTAGTATATGTTTGCAGTTCATCCTGTGAAATTATCCCGTCGCCGTCTTTATCTATTTTGCCGAAATTATTTGTTAAATAATTCACAAAAGCATAATTTAGCTGATTTTTATCCACATCATCAGAAGGATTTGTTATATTTTCTAAACTCAAACCCTTGCCGTTTACTCCTGTCATTAATTGGGCATAATTACCCACTAAGCCGTTTATTGCCTGTAAAAATAGTGATGTGCCGTTTAATCTGTTTGACATTTTATTAAATTCCTAAATTCTAACCTCCTATATTTTAATGATTTTAATCAAAAATCAACACCTTCATATAAATGAAAATCGTAACTGCGAAAATTGACGATATTTTACAAGATTTTCTCCTCTCTTTTATTATAAAATATACTCAGTCTATAAAAACTCAAAATGAAATTGAAACTTATACGCTATTAAAATTCAAATCTCTTTTTTTAACAGGTTTTTCAAGCCAGAGCCATTTTACAAATTCTTTTAAATGACATCAAATTTTTATAGGTTTTATTATTGCAATAACAGGAATTGTACTTATCTGCTTTAACGGTATTGTGTTTTTGGGTTTTGGGGCATGTGCTGCCTGTTTTGTAAGCTGGAATTATGCTTTTAGTGCTCTCGGGGTTGTAAAAACAAGTATTTATATCTATCTTGTTCCTGTAATAACGGTTTTGGCGTCAGTTATTATTTTAAAGGAACCTTTTACATTTTTTACACTGAGCGGCACCTTGCTTACAATTTCAGGGCTCTTTATATCAAAATTCAATAAAAAGCCCTGAAAAATTCTATAATTTATTTTAAGTTTTCTATAAATTTGCGAGTTTTGTATGGAAATCAGTTTGTGTTTCAAAATTATAAGCAGCTCTTAAAAGCGGTTCTTCCATTAATACCTGCGAGATTAACTGCATACCAATCGGCATACCATCTTTATCAAAACCTGCCGGAATACTGATTGCGGGAGCACCGATTAAGTTGGCGCAAATTGTTCCGATGTCTGTTAAATACATTGCAAGCGGGTCCTCGTTTCTTGAACCGATATCAAAAGCGGTTGTAGGGCAGGTTGGGCTTACTAAAACATCAACCTCTTTAAACACCCTGTCGAAATCTTCTTTAATTAAGCGTCTTATCTGCTGTGCTTTTTTATAATAGGCATCATAGTAACCGCTTGAAAGCGCATAAGTTCCAAGCATTATACGTCTTTTAACCTCATCCCCGAAGCCTTCCTTTCTTGTTTTTGTATACATTTCCATAAGGTTTTTAGCTTCAGAAGTTCTGTGCCCGTATTTTACGCCGTCAAATCTTGCAAGGTTGGAGCTTGCTTCAGCTGTTGCAATAATGTAATAAACGCCAATTGAATGCTTCAATAAAGGTAAAGATACCTCTTTAACAACCCCGCCGAGTTTTTCATATATTTTTACAGCATCTTCAACTGATTTTTTAACGCAATCAGATACACCATCGCCCATTAATTCTTTAATAACGCCGAATTTCATTCCTTTAATGTCATTTTTAAAGGTTTTTGAAATTTCACCTGCAGGCATATTTAATGAAGTTGAATCTTTCGGGTCATATCCTGCAATGGCTTCGTATAAATCAACGACATCTTCAATGCATCTTCCAAAAGGCCCAATCTGGTCTAATGAAGAGGCAAAAGCTATAAGTCCATATCTTGATACTCTGCCGTATGTTGGTTTAAAACCTGAAATACCGCAAAAACTTGCAGGAAGCCT
>CAQTPN010000247.1 GCA_948888345.1 uncultured bacterium
TGTTTCCCACAATTGCTGCGGCATCATTTCGCCTAAACCTTTAAACCTTTGAATTTGCATACCTTTCTTTCCTCTTTCATCCACAAGCCTTTGCAGCTGTGCAAAAGAAGATACTTCAGATTCACCCTCAGGAGTTTCAAAGATTAATTTCTTCTCTTCTTCAATTAAAAACTCTCTGATTTTTGGATATGAATTTGATAATCTTTCAAATTCTTTTGATTTAATCATATGTTCTGTGATTGTAACAGGCTCAATATCTTCACCCAGATTTACCTTGATATAATATTTTGTTGTTTCAGGATTTTGGCCTAAAGAAGTTGAATAATTTTTAGCTTCATCAATACCGTAATTAAGGGCATGGTCCTCAATGTAGTGGGCAAGATAACTATGAATTTCATTCATCCTGTCTTCATTATCAAAATCTTCCGCTTTAATATTTGACCTTATAAGCCCGCGCACAATAACAGACGGCATCTGATTAATAATCGGGTTATGAAAAGATTTATAGTAGGTAGACATAGAATACAAAATATTTTCAAGGTTTTCACCCGTTAAAGATTTTGATTTTGTCTTATCATAAAGTGCAACGCTTTTAATGCCTCTTTCCCTTACCATCTTTTCTAAAGCCCTGTCATCATAAAGGTATTCGGCAACTTTTCCTATTGTCACTTTATACAAAGGAGGCTGTGCTATATAAACATAACCGTTATCAATCAAGGGTTTTGCATATCTAAAGAAGAATGTTAACAATAAAGTTCTGATATGAGCACCATCAACATCAGCATCCGTCATAAAGATAATTTTATGGTAACGGAGTTTTTCAATATTTACTTCTTCTTCATTTTTAGAAATATTGATACCCATAGCCTGAATTAATGATTGAATTTCGTTGTTGTTATACATTTTATCGAGGCGGGCACGCTCAACATTTAAAATTTTACCTCTTAAAGGCAAAATTGCCTGAAACATCCTGTTTCTGCCCTGCTTTGCTGAACCGCCGGCTGAATCTCCCTCAACTATATAAAGTTCGCATTTTTCAGGTTCTCTGTTTGAACAATCCGCAAGTTTACCGGGAAGAGTAGATGTTTCAAGAGCCGATTTTCTTCTCGTTAATTCTCTGGCCTTTCTTGCAGCTTCTCTTGCCCTTTGCGCTTGAAGAATTTTATCTACAATTAATTTTGCAAATTTAGGATTAAATTCAAGCCATTCCATAAATTTATCGCGCACAGCATCATTTACAATCGGAGTTACTTCTGCGTTTCCGAGTTTTTCTTTTGTCTGTCCTTCAAATTCAGGGTTTGGAATTTTAACCGAAACTATTGCTGTTAAACCTTCTCTGATATCTTCCCCTGCAAGATTCTGGTCATTATCTTTAATTAAATTGTTTTTCCTTGCATAATCATTTACAACCCTTGTAATACCGTTTCTAAAACCGGTTAAATGCGTTCCGCCAAAGTGAGTATTAATATTATTTGCAAAGCATAAAACGTTTTCCGTATATGCATCTGTATACTGCATAGCAATCTCAACAGATATACCTTCCGCCACCTTTTCAATGTATACAGGCTTTTCAAACATTACATTTTTATTTTTGTTTAAATGTTCAACGTATGATGCTATACCGCCTTCATAGTGGAAAGTGTAGTCTTTGTTATTCTTTTTATCAATGAATATTAATTTTAAACCCTTATTTAAAAAGGCCATTTCACGAAATCTGTTTGCAATGATATCGCAGTCAATTTCTGTTGTTTCGGTAAAAATTTCAGGGTCTGCCCACCATGTTGTCTTTGTACCGCGGTTTTCCGTTTCCCTTATTTTTTCAACAGGCGTAACGGGTTCTCCTCTTAAATATTCCTGCCTGTGAACCCAGCCTTCTCTTGATACTTCAACAATATATTTTTCGGATAATGCATTTACAACTGATGCCCCAACCCCGTGCAATCCGCCTGATACCTTATATCCGCCGTCACCGAATTTTCCGCCCGCATGGAGTACGGTATGAACAATTTCTAATGCTGATTTTCCGCTGTCCGGCTTAATATCTACAGGAATGCCGCGCCCGTTATCTTCAACGGTAACGGAATTATCTTCATGCACCGTTATGGTAATTTGCGTACAATACCCGGCTAAGCTCTCATCAATTGAGTTATCAACAATTTCATAAATGCAATGGTGTAAACCTCTTTGAGAAGTTGAACCTATATACATCCCGGGGCGCAGACGCACAGCCTCCAACCCTTCTAATACTCTAATATTACTGGCATCATAACTTTGATTAGTAGTTGTATTTGTCATGCCTTATCCTTTATAAAAACCTGCCTCTATAGCAACATTGTACAATAAAAAGGCAGGCATGCAAATTTATAAAGTTGTGACAACTGTAATATTAGGTGGTTGTAATATTGAACTGGAATTTTTCTTTTAAATCCCAGTCTTCATCATCTCTTAAATCAGTAATTTTATCTTGAAGTTTTTCAAATATACCTATTCTCTTATAGAATTTATCGATAGTTATATTACTCTCGGTTTTTTCAATATCAATATATGTTGATTTTATAAT
>CAQTPN010000248.1 GCA_948888345.1 uncultured bacterium
AATTATGGTAAAATCAATACTATGAAAAAAATACTTTACATAATATTTATATTAATTATGTTTGGCTTAATGCTAAAAGGCTGTCTGAAGCAGGATAAAGGCTATGATGAACCGCCTAAATTTACGGATGCAAGACCGCTTGATATTGTAGAATATAATTTTCCTCCCTTTGAAACAAAAACAATAAACGGGACGGACTACCTTGTTGCACGCGGTGAAACCGGTAAATTTGGCGGAGATTTTATAACATCTACAATAGGAGAAGGCCCGAAAACTTTTAACCCCTTTAATACAAATGATGCAACCTCTGCTCAGATGGCATCTTTAATGTATGACGGGCTTTTAACAACTGATGCTTTCAGCGGAGAAGTTATTCCGAGGATGGCAAAAAGATTTGATATTCTGCCCGATAATTTAACATATATTGTAGAATTAAGACACGGGCTTAAATGGTCTGACGGTAAAGAAATAACGGCTGATGATGTTGTTTTTACATATAATAATATTATTTTTGCAGGATACGGTGATACAAGCATAAGGGATATGCTCTATGTGGACGGAAAACTTCCAACGGTTCAGAAATTGGATAAATATACCGTAAAATTTAAAACACCTGTGCCTTTTGCACCTTTTTTAAGAAATTTATCTTTATCAATTGCGCCTAAACATATTTTTAAGCCTGCCGTAGATAAGGGCAAAGAATATTTTAGAAGCTTCTATTCTACAACAACAAAGCCGTCAGAATTTGTTGTATCCGGTGCATTCAAATTGAAAGAATACATCCCTGCACAAAGAGTGGTATATGAACGTAATCCTGATTATTATGTTATCGATAAAGAAGGAAATAAGCTTCCTTATCTCGATAGATGGATTATGCTTATTGTGGGCGATTTAAATAACGACATTATCAAATTTGAAGCTAAAGAAACTGATACAACAACCATTCCGGGGTCAATGGCTTCAAGATATAGAGAATTTGAAAAAAATTCCGATTATACCTTATATAATCTGGGCCCCACAACAAATACTTCCTTTATTGTATTTAATATGAATACAAGGAAAAATAAAAAAGGTGAATTTTATATTGACCCAAAAAAACAGCTCTGGTTTAATGATGAAAATTTCAGAAAAGCTGTAGACTGGGCAATTGACAGAGAGAATCTTGTTTTAAATGTATTATCGGGGGTTGGCCAGCCCTTATATACTGCAGAAAGTATTACAAGCATATTTTTAAATGAAGATGTTGCAAAAGGCCACCCTCAGGATATTGAATATGCAAAAGGGCTGCTTGAAAAATCCGGCTTTAAATTAAAAGACGGCATCTTATACGACAGATACGGAAATAAGGTTGAATTTGAACTTTTAACAAATGCCGGAAACACTCAAAGAGAAGCTACAGGAGTAAGCATTAAAGAGGATTTATCAAAACTTGGCATGAAGGTTAATTTTAAGCCTATTGAATTCAATACCCTTGTAAACAGGATGACAAATACTCTTGATTATGAAGCTGTTATTATATCTTTAACAGGAAACCCCCTTGAACCTCATTCGGGGAATAATGTATGGCACTCAAACGGAACTTTGCACCTTTTTAATCAGCGCAGCGATAACGATTTAAAATCAACCGATAAAATTCTTCCGTTTGAAGCAGAATTAAATAAAATTTTTGATGAAGCAAAAATTCAAACTAATGTACAAAAAAGAAAAGAGTTGTATAATAGATATCAAAAGATAGTTGCGGATTATAATCCTGTAATTTATCTTTACAGTCCTGTAAATATAGTTGCTGTTAGAAATAAATTTAAAAATATCTATCCGACACAACTTGGGGGCACAGTGCACAATATTGAAGAAATTTATATAGATAAGTAAGGATAAAATAAATGTTTGAGAAGGTTGCAAGAATACAAATTGTTGTATTTGCCATAATTTTAGGGTTGAGTTTAATCTGTGCATTTGTTTTTGGCGCAAGGTTGATATCAAATAATTTTTCAAAAGATGAAATAACAGTGACAGGTTCCGCCAGTGAAATTGTAACCTCTGATTCCGGTGTGTGGAAATTTCAGATAAAAACCGAAAACCCCAACCGCGCAGAAGCTTATAAAATGTTATCAAATCAAAAGCCTGTTGTAATTGAATTTTTAAAATCAAAAGGTATAAAAGATAATGAAATAGAGCTTCTTGGAATAAATGATTATGCAAGATATAAAACTTCTCCAAACGGCTATTCCACACAGGAAATTTCAGGATATACTTATGAGCAGACTGTAAAAATTAATTCAAAAGATGTTGAATTAATTAAAAAACTTCACCTTGAAATCCCTTCCCTTGTTGAAAAAGGCATTGTAATTAATTCATTTGAGCCAAATTATCTCTACTCAGGGCTTTCTGATAAAAAAGCCGAACTTTTACAAAAAGCTACAGCTGATGCAAAATTCAGAGCAAAAGAAATGCTTAGAGCGACAGGCAACAGGGTAGGTAAAATCCGCTCCGTTAGAATGGGCGTATTTCAAATTACCCCTCCTGATTCAAACGAAGTATCAGA
>CAQTPN010000249.1 GCA_948888345.1 uncultured bacterium
AAAATTGTATGCCGATGTTGAAATTAAAGAATTTATGCAAAAAGATGACTTTGAACAGGCAAAATATCTGTCTCATATAAATAAGTATCTTAATGAAGAAAATTAATAAACGGAGCCAAAAATGGAATTTGAAGATTTTTTAAAAAATTATTTATGGCAAAATTCTTCATTAGACCATTCAAAAACAGTTGCACAGCTAAGCTTAAAACTTTTTCACAAATTAAAAGGATTTTTTTCGGAATTAAAAGAATTTGATAACATTGAAAATTTAAAATTGCTTCAATATGGGGCCGCATTGCACGATATCGGAGCCGTCTTTGAAAAAAAGACCGGAAAAAGCCATCATAAGATAGGAAGAGATTTAATTTTAGAGAATAAAATTTCAGGACTGGATGATGCTTCAAACTTAATTGTAGCAAACATTGTAAGGTATCATAGAAGAGCACTGCCCGATATCCATAAACATAAATATTACAAAATGCTTAACAATAATCAAAGAAAAAAGGTTGATATATTTTCTTCAATAGTAAGACTGTCAGACGCTTTAGACTATAACCATTTTAATATGATTGATGATTTTGAATTAAAATTTGATACAAAATCAAGAATTTTGACAATAGTTTTAAGCATAAATATAATGTTAAATATCGGCTTTATAGAGCTTTTGGATAAGAAAAAAGATTTTCTTGAAAAAACGTTAGATATAAAGGTTTTATTTAATTAATGAAATTTAAAAGTTT
The DNA here is from genome assembly GCA_948888345.1 of uncultured bacterium. Taxonomy (GTDB): domain Bacteria; phylum Cyanobacteriota; class Vampirovibrionia; order Gastranaerophilales; family Gastranaerophilaceae; genus MGBC122484. The sequence goes on from CAQTPN010000249.1 coordinate 741, forward strand.
AATATTATTGTTAGTGTTTGCCATAATGAATATCCAGTGCGCTTTTGCCGTTCAAAAAATGAGTGCCGGCATTTCTTATGATTATATAGAAGATATAAACGAAAGTGTTATTTATAAGGCCCCCTTTGATTTTATAGGGCTTCCTGATATGGAATATGCGGATTTAGGATATTTTCTTAAATTTAAGCCTGTAAACATGCTGTCAAATGCTGAAATTTATTTTCAAAAGAAAAACAGAAAAAACAAAACACTGGGACAAAATTTAGCTCCGAGCGTTTACAATATTTCTTTTGCCGATGGAGAAATTGATTTTGATGACAACAGCCTCGGCATTGAAGAGCTTATAAAAAGACACCCGGATAGAATTGAATATATTTATGCTTATGCCATAAAATTAAAAAAAGAAGAAAGATACAATGAAGCTATTTCTCAAATAGACAAGGCTTTGGAATTTGATAATAACTACGCTCTCGGGCATTTTCTTAAAGGGGATATTTTAAGGATTTTAGGAGATTTTAAAGAGGCTGCAAGAGAATATATAGCAACTCTTCAAATTAATCCTTACTGCACGGATGCGTATTTCAATATTGCAAAAATGCTTGAAGTCTGCGGCAGGGATGATTTAGCAATAAGCTACTATCAAATGGCATACGTAGTAAATCCTAATGATATAGAAATCAGAAACTCTATTTTAAAATTAAATAGAAAATTAGGTATGATTTAATTTTTGAGTTTATAAATGTTATTTTCAGGCTTGCTGTTAAATGGAATATTGGATGTATTCTTTGACATCTTTTTAAAGCCCAAAAAATCTATCATATCTTTTATTTGTGCTTGTTTTGTGCTTGTAATTCCTATTTGATTTCCAACCGGGGTATTAAGCATTGTATTTTCAAGCTCACCCGTTATTACAAAAACATCCCTTTTGCTGTCTTTATTTGCATTTTTAATATTGTTGAAAAAATAAATATAACTGTCAGGATTTTCAACCAGCAAATATCCTCCGGAATTTGCAATGACATAAACCTCTGCATCTGTATCTTTTGTTGAAGTTGTATGTTTCATCATATCACCGGTTTCAAAAGTTATTTGCGGCAAATCTTCTTTATTTACCTTATACCAGTTTATCCCTTTTCCAAGTGTTATACCGGCAACCGGGTCTTTTTCCATATACCTTAAAAATGGATAGCGTTTTACAAGATCTGTAAAATTTTCAGGGCGGGAAGTTTCAGATAAATATTTATCCCATCCTCTGCCTTTTAGAGGACTTGAACTTAATCTGTTATCAGGTGTATAGTTTGCATAAAACTTTTCAACTTCAGCACATGATATTTTTCCGGTTTTTGCAAGTTCTATCATATAAGGTGCAAGGTCTACCCCTTTAATAGTAACATTCTCTTTTGCCTTTTTGCCCCAGGCTTCATTCAAAGCTATTGCATAGGCATATGCTTCAGAACCGTCCGAACACCCTAGAATATTTATTCTTGTCTTTTTATCCGGGTCAAGCAAATTTATAACTGCAAGTTCTGTAGCAAGTTCCCTGAAAGGCCTTGTTGAATGAGTCTTTATCTCTTGAAAGTCCGGATTTTTCATAAGTTCCGCCATATAAAGACTTTGATTTTGCGGAAGAGCAGATGAAATAACACTCGTAAAAGAAATATTCTTTGTTTGATTGTACATATTTTTTGCGGAACTATTACTTATTTTATTTGCATATAAATTTGCATTAAAATAGCTCAAATTATTTATTCTCATATCGGGAAGTTTTAAATAAACCTTTCTTAT
>CAQTPN010000250.1 GCA_948888345.1 uncultured bacterium
TACCCTTTCCAAAACATCTTCCGCCCTGATTCAAAATGTGCTTAATATTGCATCGGGCACAAAAAATGATGTTTTAGATGAATATGAACTTGAAGATATTGAAGATGCACTCATCAAGGCTGATATCGGAATAGATTTAAGCGTTGAAATTGTTGATAAAATAAGAAAAAATAAAGTTAAATCTTTTGAACTTAAAGATTTTTTAAAGGAAGAATTTTTAGAACTATTGAATTGCGCTTATAAAGATAACGGCACGCTTTTTTATGAGGACAACAAATTAAATATATATTTTATTGTGGGTATAAACGGTGCAGGAAAAACAACTCTTATCGGAAAACTTGCAAATAAATTTAAAAAAGAGGGCAAAAAGGTTTTAATTGCAGCAGGAGATACTTTCAGAGCGGCTGCGGAAGAACAATTAGACATCTGGGCAAAAAGAGCCGAGGTCGATATAGTAAGGCGCGATAGGGCTGAAAGTTCTGCTGTTGTATATGAAGCGATTAAAAAAGCCAGGGAAGAAAATTATAACATTCTTATAATTGACACAGCAGGAAGGCTTCAAAATAAATTTAATTTAATTGAAGAATTAAAAAAGGTTAAAGGTGTTATAACCAAAAATGCAGGCGATTCTATAATTGAAAGCATTCTTGTACTTGATGCAAATCTGGGACAAAACGGACTTAATCAGGCAAAAGTATTTAATGAGGCGGTTCAATTAACCTCCGCCGCCCTTACAAAGCTGGACGGCTCAGCAAAAGGCGGAATGATTTTATCAATTGCAAAAGAATTCAATCTTCCGACAAAATTAATCGGAGTCGGCGAAGGAATTGATGATTTAAAAGATTTTAATGCAGAAGAATTTATTGAAGCGATTTTTTAAACGATATCATCCATTCTTTCCTGCAGCCATTTTTCATGGCGAGCTTTTTGCTGTGCACTTTTGGAATCATCCACAATTTCAGCGCGCAGTTTTCTAAGCAGTTCAACCTTGCCGTATATCGGAGTATATTTGCGTTTTGGTTCAAACGTCATTATCCTTTGAGAGAAGGGAAGGGTACGGTAATCATAATGAGCTTTTTGATATTCAGCATCATATCCGTCTTGCATTTTTCTATCTTGCTTTAATACATCTGACGGGAGTCTTTCAATAAGATTTTCAAACTCTGCTGCAGCGCAAATCGGATATCTATCCTGTACAAGTTTTATATATTCATTTGTACTTCTTACTGCAGCCGGTCTTTCTCTGTTATTTCTGGGCTTACCGTTAAGATTTGTTGTCCAGAAGGCAAACTGGGAGCCATAATCTATTAATTCATCTTTGCTTAATGACTTTGAATTAATTCCAAGCCTTTGAAAATCAATTTTGCAGTCAATAAAAGATATTATATCCTCTACAATATCTTTTGAAGCATCAATCTCAGGGTCATATCCGCCATTTGTGCTTTCATATGCCTTTACCCTGTTATCAAGTTTTTTAACATATTTTGCAAGGGCTTCAGGTGTATCAAATGCAAGCACAACTTCGCTTGAATATTTCAGCGGAACCGTCCCCATATCATCTAAATTATTCCTTGAAGGCGAACGCTTTACGGTTTCCGTATGTTTTACGGAAGACGGTTTATGCCACCCGTAAGGAGCTCTTGCACCAAAGGATGGATTATATGAATTAAAATTTATATTCATCAGTAATACCTAATAAAAAGCTAATATATTAACAATATTACAAAAACCGAACAAAAAATATTTTGCATTAAGAAAAATTAAGAATTCAAAAGCTCACGCGCAAATGTTAAAGAATTATCGCTGACATCCCCCATGGCCATCTGTGCCAGCATATTTGGTTTTTCAGCTTCATCAAGTTTTCTGACATTTACTTTTGTTTCTTTATTCTGTTCTTTTGAAACATAATAAAAATCATTGGCTTTTGATGCTATAATCGGCTGATGGGTAATAGCGAAAACCTGCGCGGTTTCCGCAAGCCTGCTTATCGCATTTGCAACACAAACAGAGGTTTTACCGGAAATTCCCGTATCAATTTCGTCAAATATAATCACGGAAACCTTATCTACCGCTGAAAATACCGTTTTAATCGCAAGCATAACCCTTGAAATTTCACCGCCCGAAGCCGCTTTATTCAAAGGTGCAAGCTCTTTTGAAACGTTTGTTGAAATAAAAAATTCGACTTTGTTTTTTCCTTTATTATTAAATGTTTCAATGGTATCTGTTTGAATATTAAATTTTGCATGTTCCAAATTTAAATCCCTTAATTCTTTTTCAATCAAAGAGGATAAAATTTTTGCATTTTGTTTCCTTTTTTTATCAAGAATATCCGACAGAGAATTAATGGAATTATAAAGATTTTCTTTTTGTATTTTTAAATCTTCAAATGAAGTAAAACTTTTTTCAAGTTCATCAAGCTCATTCTTTAGTTTTTCATACGTTTCAAAAATATTCCCGTATTTTCTTTTTAATTTCTGTATTAATTCAAGCCTTTCATTAATTTCATCCAATCTTTGAGGA
>CAQTPN010000251.1 GCA_948888345.1 uncultured bacterium
GATTTTTTCAATACCCGCCATAGGATACTGCGTTGTTGTGGATTTTTCTTTTGAAAGAGCAACAGGAATAATATCACTCATTGGTTTTGGCGCGATAATAACACCTGCAGCGTGCGTGCCTACCTGATTCTTTAACCCTTCAAGGTTTAAAGCTTCATCAATAAGTTTGCCTGCCTGCGGGTCAGAATCGTGCAGCTGCCTGAATTCCGTACCATCCGTCAGGGCGTCTTTCAATTTTGTCCCGGGGGCTGACGGAATTAAACCGGCCCATTTATTTGCAGTTGAGAAATCAACATCATAAACCCTTGCAACAGCCTTCAGTGCAGCTTTTGCGGCAAGCGTACCAAAGGTTATAATCTGGCAGACATGGTCTTGTCCCCATCTGTCTGAAACATAATCTATAACTTCACCCCTGCGCCTTTTACAAAAGTCAATATCTATATCAGGCATTGAAATACGTTCGGGGTTTAAAAATCTTTCAAACAAGAGATTGTGTTCAATCGGGTCTAATTCGGTTATACCTAAAGAATATGCAACGATGCTTCCTGCGGCAGAACCACGGCCAGGGCCTACCGGGATATCATGTTCTTTTGCCCAGTTGATAAAATCCCATGTCAGAAGGAAATACGCAGGAAATCCCATTTTAAAGATTACGCCTTTTTCATATTCGTATCTTTCCATGATGCTATCAGGGATTGGGTCGCCGTATCTTTCTTTTAAACCTTTTTTACAAAGAACATCAAAATATTCTTCTTCGGATAAATTATCAGGACAAGGATATTTCGGCAGGTATTCTTTTGTTTTGCCAAATTCAAGCTTATCCATTTGAAAATCAACTTTACCGGCAATTTCAACCGTATTTTCAATACACTTGTTGAAATAATCTTCATCCATCCAATCAAAGGCCGTACGAAGTTCATCCACGGTTTTTACATAAAATTCATTAACAGAAAATCTGAAACGGTTTTTATCTGTTTTGGAAGATTTTGTCTGTTCACAAAGAAGTGTATCATGCCAGAGGGCATCTTCCGCCCTTAAATAATGTGAGTCATTTGTTATAACCGTTTTTATGTTGTATTTTTCAGCCATCTGCATCAAGAAGGGATTTGAGCTTTTCTGCTCTTCAAGACCGTGGTCTTGAAGCTCAATATAATAATCCTCTCCAAAAAGATTTTTATAATATTTAACGGCTTCCTCCGCCGTTGTGTGATGACCATCTAAAAAGTTTCTTGCAACTTCGCCCTGAATGCAGGCAGAAAGGCAGATTATACCTTCTTTATGTTTTTCTAATATTTCATGGTTGATACGGGGCTTATAGTAATACGCATCAGTTGATGCTATTGAATCCATTTTGCAAAGGTTGTGGTATCCTTCCTGATTTTTTGCAAGAAGCACAAGGTGAAACATTGTTTTTTTACTTCTGTCTTCAATAACATCACCGTCGCAAACATAGAATTCACACCCTATTATAGGTTTTACCCCTTCAATTTTTTTCTTAAATTCCTGTTCATCATCAGAGAGCATGTGAGATAAAAGCTCATTTTTAGCAATAAACATATCCGCACAGCCAAACATTGTACCGTGGTCTGTAATTGCAACTGCGGGCATATCGTTTTCAGCTGCAAATTTAAATAAATCAGGAATTCTTATTGCTCCGTCAAGCAGAGAGTATTCCGTATGAAGATGTAGAGGAACATATTTAACCATAATTCATGATTTAACACAAAAAATGATTAAGAAGGGTAACAAAAAGAGCATGGGAAATTTCATTTTTTAATTACACATACTATAATCATCTCCTTATTAATAATTGCATTTTGATAAAATGTACAACGGAAATTTTATAGACAAATAGGTCGAATTAAAAACAGCCCTATAAGCGGGTTTTCATTATATTGAACTTGACAAAAGCGATTAAATCGCTTATACTATAAGTAATCATCCGGTAATGGCTACGGGAGGTCACAGGATAATTTCCTGCAGAAGCCGTAGAGGAACTATCGGATGATTTTTCATTTTGTTCCGGTTCAAATTTCGCCTCAGAATATAAATCATAAACCGAGAATTCATCAATTTTACTTTCCACGTAGTCAATCCTTTCCTTAACTGTTATCATTACAAGAAAAACAAGGGTGCCAATTTTTAATGGAAGAGCCAATCTATGAATAATTTGTTTATCGTACAAAATTTCTTTTTTGAGCTCAAAATGTTTTAATATTGGAATTGCAGCATAGAAGATTGCATTAATATTAGAAATTATTTCTTTTTTTATGTATGCATTTCTGCTTTTGATATCACGGGTAAAAATAGTTGAAATAAGGCATTCCTTCAAATTTCAGTTTTTTGATATCCAAAATTTCAATATTGTTACAGCCGTGATTATTATAAAACTCGGCTGTAACAATTTTTCCATCTTTTCTTAATAATTTTACAGGTTTCAAACTAATATATTCAGTATCTTTATCCATATTTTACATACTCAT
>CAQTPN010000252.1 GCA_948888345.1 uncultured bacterium
AGATAAATATTTACTCAGTATGAAAGATTTTATGGCAGCAAAAAAGCTTGAAGAGCTTATAGATGCAGGCGTTACATCTTTTAAGATTGAAGGCAGATTAAAAGACAGCAGTTATATTAAAAATACGGTTCTGTATTATAGAAGACTGCTTGATAAAATCATAGAAAAGTATGCAAATGAAGGGTTTTGCAGATTATCAAACGGAAAAAGCTTTGCGGATTTTGAACCGGATTTAAAAAAGAGCTTTAACAGAGATTTTTGTGAATATTTTTTGAGTGAAAAAAGGGAGAATATCTGCAATTTAGATGTACCAAATTCTAAAGGAGAGTTTTTGGGCAAGGTGAAGGAAATCGGAAAAGATTATTTTACAATTGATTATAATTCAAAAGCGGATATTAAGGCGCAGGACGGGCTTTGTTACATAGAAAACGGGATGCTGCGCGGGTTTTTGGTAAATAAAACGGCGCAGAAGAAAATTTTTCCGAATATTATGCCAAAATTTTCCAAAGGGACAGAAATTTACAGAAATAAAGATGCTGCCTTTGAAAACAGGCTTAAAAATTTAAAGGCAGAGAGGAAATTATCCGTAGATTTTAAAATTTATGACGGAAAAATTAAGGTTTTTTGCGAAAATACCGTATGTGCAGAAGTTAGCTTTTTAGAAAATGAAGAAGCTAAAGATGCGCAAAAAGCTAAAAACAACTGGATTAGCGCGCTTAATAAAACGGGCGGAACAATTTTTTATACAAATAATATAGAATTTTTATCAAATAAAATGTATTTTCTTCCAATTTCAAGGTTAAATGAACTTCGAAGGAGAATTTTGGAAAAATTATCTGATGCAATAAGTGAAAACTACATCAAAGAAAGACAGGAAAAAATTCAATTTGCCAAATTCCCGAAAAAAGAAGGGGATTACAGGCTGAATATTTTAAATAAAGAAGCGGAAGAATTTTATAAAAATTGCGGATGCAGTATAAAAGAATACGCGCTTGAATCCGGCACTTCTGCTGCAAAAAAGGAACTTATGCGCACAAAGCACTGTATAAGAGATACTTTAAAAATGTGTTTAAAAACCAACCCCAAATATAAAGAAGGCCTTTATCTGATGGATGATGCCGGAGAAAAATATAAACTTGAATTTGATTGCAAAAATTGTGAAATGGTTATAAAAAGCCTCTAATATCAATTTTTAGCCTTATTTTATACTCTTGTTAAGAAATGTAACAAAAAACATATATTTTGAAATCATACATAGTATATCGTTTTTATATAATTGAGGAGCATTTCAGAACTGATTTTTGTAAGAACAAAGGAGTAGTAAAAATGAGCAATCCATTCGGAGTATCAGGAATTTCATCATCAGGCGGAATTAATCACATCCGCGAAAGAGATTTAAACGAAACAGCGGGCACAGTTGCCCACAATGACCAATCTGCATTCGGCAAGGATATTGATATATCCAAAGCACAGCTTCCCGAAGGATGCAGAGAGCTTGGCTGGGGCTAAAAAATAGCAGCATTTCACAACCAATACAACAAGACGGATTTACTATGGTTTTAAGCTAAGAGGTTTTCTCTCGTTTCAATAAGCCTTTTAGCCAAAGCTTAAAAGATGGAGTTTTTATGAGCGAAGCAAAAGTGGTAAATTTTCTTCTTGCCGGTTTGCTGATTATGACAATTATTATGTTTTCTTGGACGTTTATGTACATTAACAAAACACTGAGCAGCAATGATATGAATGCACCAATAGTGTCAGCATTCAGCGCGTAAAAAGGATAAAAGAAGAATTAATTTTAACATCCCTGTTTTAAAACGGGGATGTTTTTTTGTTAAGAAAGGTTAATATTTTCAATAAAACTGGCAAATTATTTTCTTGATGAGTTTTATAGAGATACGCGACATTTGAAAGGCTTTATGAAAATGGCAATAGACAGCATTAATTCCGTAAATGTTAATAATACGCAAAGAAAAAACCCTGTAGAACAAGGTGCCTTAATTGGTGCTTTTAGCGCAGCAGCAATACATGGGGCAAACTCTTGCAAAGATGCATATGTTTTTAAAAAATTAACCGGCAAAGGATACCTTAAATCACTTAATCAAACAATAAATGATGCTGTTAAATTAGAAGGCGGAGGCAAAAAGATGAAAGCCGGTATAGTTGCATTAATAGCAGTATCTTCAGCTATAACTACAGCAGGCATCAGTACAATAGGTGCATTAATCGGCGCGGGTATAGGAAAACTGGTTAAAAACCACAACGAGAAAAAAGAAGCCGAAAAACAAGAAATTATTAATCAGGTAAAAACAGAATTAACCAAAGAAGAAATTTAAGCATAAAATAATAGTTTTCACCCTTTTTGACTAAAGAAGACTCTTAAAATTTAAGAGTCTTTTCTTTTTTTATATTTTTAATATTTGTAACAATTAATAAAAAAAAAAAAAAAGGATAACAAAAATATATTTTTACAAGCATTA
>CAQTPN010000253.1 GCA_948888345.1 uncultured bacterium
TAAAATTCTTCTTGTGGCTTCCTTTGTATCATAGGCTGTATGCGGAGTTATAAGGACGTTATCCATTTTCAAAAGACGGTTTGCAATTAAAAAATTCTTTAAACAATTGTTTTTTATATTGCTAAAATCTCTTGCTCTTGTCGGTTTTTGCCATAATATATCTTCACATTCTATAACATCGAGCGCAGCATAAGCTACGCGCTCTTCAACAATTGCATCATAGAGTGCATCAGTATCGATAATCTCTCCGCGCGCCGTATTTACAATTATTACACCCTTTTTTAAAGAATTTATTCTGTTTCTGTCAAACATTCTGAGGGTTTCAGGTGTAAGAGGAGTATTTATACTTATAATATCAGCCCTTTTACATAATTCATCAAGAGGAACATATTCTGCATCGGTATTTTTATTAATATCATAGGCTATAACATCCATTGAAAAGCCTTTTGCAATTTTTACAACCTTTGAACCTATGGCACCTGTTCCGACAACCCCCATTGTTTTTGAGAATAATTCCACCCCCATATATTTATCAAGCAGAATATTTCCCATACGAAGAGCGTTATTTGACTGCGGAATTTTCCGAACAAGTGCCAAAAGGCTTGCAAACACATATTCAGCAACTGTATAATCGCCGTAATTCGGCGCATTAAAAATATGTATTCCTTTTTCTCTTGCATAGTTTAAATCCACATGAGAAAATCCCACGCTTCTTAAAATTATAAATTTTAAATTTTGAAATTTATCCAAACTTGTTTTATCAAGCAAAGAGGGGGTAAAAACGGAAATTATATCTGAATCAAGCGTATTTTCAGGAGTTTGAAGGCTCGGATGCAGGCTTTCATTTACAAAAACGGCCTCTAAATTTTCAGGCAGGCGGTTTTTTAAAAATTCTTCTTCAGGTGTAAGTGTATCAAAAAATGTAATTTTCATAATAATAATTTTTAGTGCATCCAAAGAAAAATTTTATCCCCCGGGAGGTTTTACCCGAAGGGAGATTTTCTTAAAGGGTTATATGGCTTGAAAAAAATAAAAAAGAAGTTATAATAGAGGCATAGGGTGGCAGTTTGTCAAGCTGCCGGATACTCTTAGAAATCGAAGTAACGCTTATCCTTTCGGGTAGGCGTTATTTTTTATTATGAATATAATCAAAAAAACCATTATTAATGTTAAATTGATATTTTCCATAAGCGACCTCCTTTCAAATAAAACTATCAGCCGAAACCGAAGTATTTTTGTTGTGCTGATGTTTCTTTGAAAAAGAGTATCTTTTACCCTGTGTCTGAATTTTCAAAGTACAGATTTAATTTTAAAATACCGGCATTATTTCAAAATGTCTGTTTAATATTTTTAAGATAAACCGTTAAAATAATTCTAACACCATAAACCCCGCCTTTCATCATATCTCCGGGCGGTTTTTGAAATTTAAAAAAAGAGTAAGGAATATAAAAAATAATCCTCTGTCGGGTGTTCCCTCAGAGGATATTGCATACAATGCCACTCTCTCAAGCAGCCATTTTAATGCGCTGAATTATATTTTAGTTTGAAAATTACTTTTTGTTAAGACTAAAAAATAATTATTTTATTATCAATAATTTCAATTTAATTATAATTTATATTTGAATTTTTGTCAATTAAACATTAATTTATATTAACGTTATATCATCATGGCGATTGTGAAAATTAATATTATAAAAGATAATCACTAACTATGAAGAAAGCATTAAAAACAAGATATAGCGATGCTGCAAAATTTCCGGATGAACCAATATTTACCACAAAGGACATAATGGAAATCTTCCATTTTTCCTCACAGGCTACAGCGCAACGATTTGATAAAAGCGGTCTTGTAAATGCAAAAAAGAATAAAAACGGACACAGATTTTATTCTTATAATCAAATTGAATATATGAAAAAACTGCAAAAGCTTGTAAATTACGACATTTCACATTTTGCAATCAAGGTGCTTCTTGAATTTGAAAAATATAAAGGCAGAGATGCGGAAAAATTCCTTGACGAATTCGCCGAATTCTACACAAAACGCTATTATTACGCCAACCGCAACGCAAAATGTAAAAGGAAATAAACAATTATTTCAGATTTTCCAAAACATTTTTTTCTAAATCGTTAATATTATATACTGTATCTAAGACATCAAAAGTTTCTTCCAGATTATTTCTGGCACTATTCCAGCCGCATCCGTCAGTAAACCAAATAAAAGTTATACCTTCTATTGTTGCAACTTCTTGCGCTAAAGCCTTATAGCTTCTTGCGGTTTCATTTAGCTTTGAACCACTGCTTGAATAAAAATTTGTTTCAATTAGATAGATTTGTTTATCCGTTTTTATTACAAAATCAAAACGTTTTTCCATTTTGCCTTGATTAGAAACAGCGGAAAGATTAACATTCCATTTCTTTTCAATTTCTGAAATATACATTTCTTTAAAGTAGCTTTGATTTTTAATAAATCCAGCCT
>CAQTPN010000254.1:0-392 GCA_948888345.1 uncultured bacterium
CGTACAATTAACTTCAGGCTAAAGTTTTGATAATACGGCATATATGAATAGTCTAAAAATTAAAAGAGTATATGAAATTCCATCCGAAGATGACGGTATAAGAATACTTGCAGACAGATTGTGGCCGAGGGGAATATCCAAACAAAAAGCACATCTAGATTTCTGGTTTAAAGATATTGCACCGAGTCCTGATTTAAGAAAATGGTTTGACCACAGAGAAGACCAATTCAAGGAATTTTCCGCAAAATATAAAAAAGAACTTCAAAACAATGAAGATGTAAAAAAGGTTTTGGATATTTTAAAAAATCAAAATGTGACTTTAATTTATGCGGCAAAATCTCCTATTGTAAATCATGCTATTGTTTTAAAAAATTTTATTGAACATTTGAGGA
>CAQTPN010000254.1:402-1304 GCA_948888345.1 uncultured bacterium
TATAAAAAAAAATATTGCTGTATAACCAAGAATAACAGCACCTGCAAAAACTTCAAAAGGAAACATTAAAAGAAGGTTTTTATCGAGGATTACCGGAATTAAAAGGATGGCACCTGCCGGAGGAAAATTTATTTTAACTCTGTTTAGTGCAATAAACAGAATAATACAGGCTAATGCCGTGCAAATTGAAAGAGGAAACCCCAGAATAATATTCAAAATGTATTTTAAAAGACAGCCGGTAAATGCGGCAAATGTCATTAAACCAACAATATAGCAGGGTTTTTTCCTTGCTTTGCTTTTTGGATTGGCAAATTCCGTAAACATAACAATCAAAGGCGGAGCCAGAAAATATATCTGGTGGGTTTTGAAGGGAATTAATGCAATTAAACCGAACACAAGCAAAAGTTTTGACCATTTTATAATCTGGGCTTTAATATTAAATTCACAAGGGGTAAATTTATTAACAGGCCTAAAATGAAATTTTTCCATTAAATACTGGGCAAAGATTATAATTAAAGCCATAACAGATACAGATACAGGATAAATCCAGCTTTTTGTGCCAAGATAAACAGGCAGGATACAGGCTGAAATTATAGGAATAAAGTTTGTTTTAAACAGAGTTAAAATAAAACCTGTAAATGCAAAACAAAGACAGACCTGAAATATTAAAGGAATTGAAACATATTTTACAATTAAAACCCCAAATAATGCAGCAATTGACATCAGGAAAAATATTCTTCTTTTGTTCACCATCCAGGGCTGTTGTTCTGAAATCCATGCACCGATTGTAAGAGCGCAGATTTCAGGGAAAATAATTTCTTTTTCACCTATAAATTCTGCAACAAGCACCATAAAAAGCGCCATTAAAATACCGAATATATAGCGTTCCATTCTGATTGTTT
>CAQTPN010000254.1:1314-2469 GCA_948888345.1 uncultured bacterium
TTAAAAAACCGGCATCCATATATCAATGCTAAAACAAGGAAAATTGATATTCAAGAATTTTATATCATCATAATGACAGCAGGCTTTATTATCTTGATAAATATTTATAGCTGCGAAATATTTAAAGTATTATTCCGGCATATATTCAATTATCATGCATAATTTAGCTCTGTGTTATAATATTTTAAACAGCATTATAATTTCTGTATCATTATAAAAGGAGAAAATTTGTTAGCTTACACATATAAACAAAACGGGGTTTTTGAATTAACTCAAAAAGATAAGCCGGAACTTATTGATTCAAAAGATGCGATTGTACGCGTTACAATGAGCAGCATTTGCACTAGCGATTTGCATATTAAGCATGGCTCCGTTCCAAAAGCCGTTTCAGGAATAACGGTAGGGCATGAAATGGTGGGTGTTGTGGAAGAAGCCGGAGCAGATGTTAAAAACGTAAAAGCTGGAGACAGGGTGACTGTTAATGTTGAAACATTTTGCGGAAATTGCTTTTTTTGTAAAAACGGATTTGTTAATAATTGCACGGATAAAAACGGCGGCTGGGCTTTAGGCTGCCGCATAGACGGCGCACAGACAGAATATGTTCGTGTTCCATTTGCAAATCAAGGCTTAAATAAAATTCCGGATACGGTTTCTGATGAACAGGCGCTTTTTGTAGGAGATATACTTGCAACCGGTTTTTGGGCAGCCCGCATTTCTGAAATAAAAAAGGAAGATACGGTATTAATTATCGGTGCAGGCCCGACAGGCATATGCACTTTACTATGTGTAATGTTAAAAAATCCTGAAAAAATTATAATTTGTGAAAAGGATGAAACAAGAAGAGACTTTATAAGAAAACATTATCCGGAAGTAATTGTAACAGAACCTCAAAATTGTCTTGAAATTGCAAATAAAGAAAGCAAACATGGCGGTGCGGATGTAGTTTTAGAAGTCGCAGGCAGTGAAGATTCTTTTCAAACGGCGTGGAAAGCGGCAAGGCCAAACGCAATAGTTACAATAGTTGCACTGTATGACAAACCGATGACTTTACCGTTGCCTGATATGTACGGTAAAAACCTCGTATTTAAAACAGGGGGCGTAGACGGCTGTGACTGCAAAGAAATATTATCTCTTATTGAGCAGGGCAAGATTGAT
>CAQTPN010000255.1 GCA_948888345.1 uncultured bacterium
TTTTCGTAAAATATAATCTATTAACTATATTATATTATTTTTACAAATAAATCAACATAAAACATTTTTAAAAAGTCATAATATTTTTCAAAAAATAATGCAAAATCATATAATAGGATAATGGGGAATGCAGGTAAGTATGCTGATGAATAGGGCGGAAAGTATCTCTGAGCAGGAATTTGAAGAAAATTTAGCCAGCTTTAAAATTTTATTTGGAAAGCGGGTTAAATATTTTAGGGAATTAAAAAATTACACTCAGGAATATCTGGCAGAACTTGCCAATATTGAGCAATCCAGCCTTTCTAATATTGAAAGAGGCAGGGTGTATCCTTCGGCTGAAACGCTCTACAGGCTTGCTTTTGCACTGGATGTTCAGCCTTATCAATTTTATACCGTAAAGCCTGAAATCCCCGTGCAGGATATAATTCGGGAGATGTCTACCGCGATGTACCGCGATAAAAGACTTGCTGATTTAATTTATAAATTTTTCAGAACGGTTCTTTAGCCTGTTTGTTTGTGTTTTGTCGTTTTTTAATTTTTTAAGGTTGCAATTTTTAATTGATTTTTACAATATATTTAATACGTTATAAAACTTTACAAACTTTTGGTTTAATTGGTTTTTATATTGTGTCATAAAACTTTACAATATCTTTTGCGGCAACTGCAGCTGTGCTCCAGCAATTTTGCAAATTAAAACCGCCGCAAAATCCGTCTATATCCAGACTTTCGCCTATTACCCATAAATTTGGCACAATTTTTGAGCGGCAATTTTTGTCTATTTCATTAAGCTTTACTCCGCCGGCGTGGACTATTTCTCCTTTGCCGTCTACGTTTTCGGCAATTAATATCAAATCTTTCAATTTTTCAACTTCGGATTTTTTAGCATGCGCTGCCTGTTTCTCATAATTAATCCCGTATTTTTCGAATATAAATTTGGCTAAAGCTCTTGGTATCATTAAACTTACAACATTTCCAAAGCTTTTTGTTGAATTTTCTTTTAAAGCCTCAAAAAGCTTATCAGGATTAAGTATCGGAATTTTTATCTCATAGGGAAATGCTTTATATGCATTTAAAGAGGAGATTTTAAAAATATAGGGGCCCGAAACTCCTTGATGAGTAAAGATTATACCACTGTCATCAGTGTTAAAACTCACTCCTGTGGGAAAATTTTCATCAATATCTTTAATTTTTAAGCCGCAAAGAGCGGGTTTTAGGGGGATTATTGTATGTTTAAAACCTTGAGCCAGCTTATAACGGTCTTTTGAGCCTGTTGCTAAAACTATAATGTTGAATTTTTGCACTTCTTCAATGTTTTTTATTTCTTTTTTGATGATTTTTACGTTTTTAGTTTTTAAAAGTTCTGAAATCATCTGTGTGCGAAGAGTTTTAGCACTGTTTGATACGGGAAAAATCCGTCTGTCAGGCTGAATGTAGGTTTCAATTCCGATTTTTTTAAAATATTCAAGCGTTTCAGATGTTCCATACCTTGAAAATATTGAATAGAGAAACTTTTCACCCCTTGGATAAAACGCGGCCAGCTTTTTAAAATCAAATTCTCCAAAAGCAAGGTTACACCTGCCGTTTCCTGTCGGGAGAATTGTCGACAATGTTTCTTTCGGGTCAAAAATTGTTATCTTACAAGGTTTTTGGCCTGATTTTTTAAATTCTTCAATAATCTGCAGTGCGCAATATATGCCGGATGGCCCCGAGCCGATTATTGCAATTCCTTGCGGGGTAATGCTTTTTTGGATATTGTCAGCCGTTTTGCTTTTTTTATTTTCCAACATAATTTTTCAAATTTATATTCTAATTTGACTCAAAATTTGCTTGCGGGAGTATTGTGCCGTATAAAAAAACATCTTCCGGGTCTGAAAGCTCCTCATGAAGCTGCATTACAGATTTTTGCAAAACGGGATGAATAAAATTCGGGCTGATTTCAAGCATGGGAACCAGTGCAAAAGCTCTCTGGTGTACGTATTTATGCGGAATTTCAAGAATTTCGTTTTTAAAAATCAAATTATCATAAAATAATATATCAATATCAACGGCGCGCTCGCCCCAATGTTCTTCTATATCGCGGTTTCGACCCATTTTTGCTTCAATACTCTGACATACTCTTAATAATTCAACGGGCTGCAGCTCTGTGCGCACGGCAATTACAGCGTTTACAAACCAGTTTTGCTTTTTATTTCCCCATGGCTCGGTTTCATAAAAAGCACTGGAAGCAGCTAATTTTATTGAGTTATCGGCAGTTAAAAAATTTACTGCCTGCTGAATTTGTGAGAGTCTGTCGCCCCGATTTGAGCCTAAAGATAGGTATACTAGAGCCATTTTGCCTTCTTTTTTGTTAAAGTATTAATATAATTAACATTTTATTATTCTTTTGATATAATGGCAACAGGCTAAATAGTTATTTTTAAAAAGGATAAAAAATGAAGAATAATCAGTCTTTAGGGGTTTATATAAT
>CAQTPN010000256.1 GCA_948888345.1 uncultured bacterium
TCTGATTTTGTTTTTAAGAAAATCAATTTTTTTCTCTTGGGTTTTTGTATTCACATTATTTTTTTCTTGTAATTGTTTATCAAGTTCTGCTGTTTCGTATTGAGTTATAATAATTTCAAATTGTATAGCTTTATCTTGTGCAAAAGTTGTTTTATGCCTTTTCATTAGCGGTCTGACTTCTTTATCAAGAAGTTCAATAAAAGCTTCATCAAAATTTTGCCAGTAAAGTTCTATTTTTAAAATATTATCAAGAGTCATTGCACGTTCTTGAACATCAACAGATTTCTTTGGCAGAGTTTGGATGTCGTTTTTCAATAGTTCTATTGTCTGATTATAAATTTCTGCATTTTTAACAGCTTTTGCGGAAAGTGCAAGTTCAATTCTTGCTTTGAATAATCTTTCATACAATGAAAGCTGTTCTTTTGGAATATAGCCTTCCGGATTTTCTCCAAAGAATTCAAAATTTGAATAATGGTCAAATATTACAAAGTGTTCTTTATCTTTACCATTACCAAAAAGATTTTTGCAAAGTCTTGTTCCTCGCCCTATCATTTGCCAGAATTTTACTTTTGAATATACGGGTTTTGCAAATACAAGGTTTAAAATCTCGGGAACATCGACCCCTGTATCCAGCATAGAAACAGATATTGCGATATTAATATTGTTTTCTTGCGTCTCACCTTTAAAATCATCTAATAAAATTGAAGCATTCGGGTCATGAGAGTCGATTAATCTTGCATATTTCCCCTTGTATTCGGGGTACATTTCATTGAATAAATTTTCTAACATTTTGCCGTGTTTATGGTTTCTGGCAAAAATTATTGATTTGCCAAGTTTTCCGCTAGAATCTTTCAAGCCGTCATTTATTAAAGTTCGAACTATTTTTTTATTGGTTTCAATATTTGTAATTTTAGTCTCTAATTCTTGACTCTCAAACTCAAAACTTTCCGGATCTTCTACTTGCTCTGACAACTCTTGTTTCTGTCTTTCAGAGAGTTCTGTATATTTAATTCCTCTATTTAAGAAACCTGTCTGCACTTTTTGGGCTTTGTATGGAACAAGATATTTTTCAGAGATTGCATCATTAAGTTCATAACTGTATGTTGGAGTTTTATCATCTGTATTAAACATTTTATAGGTGTTTCTGGAAATATAATCAACGGGGGTTGCAGTTAAACCTATTTGAAAAGCATCAAAATATTTAAAGATTTCACCATAGACATTATATATTGAGCGATGAGATTCATCGGCAATTATTAAATCAAAGAATCCGGGAGTATAAAGCTGATATGCTTGCTGCATTGCTGGATATGTTGCAATATAAACTTTTTTATTCTTGTCCCCTTTTGTTTTGGAGTTAACAAAAATTCTGGATAAGCTATCCAAATGCTTTTTAAATGCACTATCGGCCTGCTTTTTTAATTCATCTCTATCAACTAAGAATAAAACTCTTTTAACCCAATTTGTTTGAATAAATCCATTGATAATAGATATTGCAGTTCTTGTTTTACCTGTTCCTGTGGCCATAACAAGCAAAACTTTTCTTTGTCCGGATGTGAATGCTTCATAGGTTTTGCGAATCGCCATAAATTGATAACTGCGATTGGTAATATTTGTATCTATTTCTATATCTGCAAGCGGTTTTCTGTTATCTCTTTGGAATAGCCTTGTTAAAATATCTTCTTTTGAAAACATTCCGTAAATTTTGCGCTCTGGATAATTAACATCATCCCAGACATAAGTTTCAAAACCGTTTGTATAAAAGATTAACGGCCTGAAACCCGTATTTTTTTCAATAGCATTTGCGTATTGTCTTGCCTGTTCTTTGCCTTTTTTAGCGCCACATCTTGATTTTTTAGCCTCAATAATTGCTATTATTTTGCTATTATTATCGTACAATGCATAGTCTACAAAGCCCTTGCCAGATGGTGTATTGGTTAAGCTATCAACAGGAATTTCTCGTTTTACTTCGGATGTATTATATTCTTTAATGTCTAATGAAAAATCTTCAACCTTTTTAATATTCCATCCTGCATCAATAAGCATATTATCAATTATAAAATGACGAGTTTGTGTTTCGGATAAATCACTAAGTCTATCGGTAACTTCTTCTGTATCTTGCTGTTTATGAATAAGTTCTTCTGTTTTATTGGTGGTTGTTTGTTTTAGGGCTTCTTCTTTTATTTTTAATTTGGCTTCTAATTCTACACTTTTCTTTTTAACTTCTTCTAATTCTTTTTCTAAAAGAAGTTTTCTGCTCACCGGTTTTTTGTATAATGGGATTAAAGAGCTATCGCCGCCACAATTTGAAATATAATGCCAAACACACAAACTTCGGGTGTATTTTAATATTGTATGGGCCTTTTCTCCGGATGCAATGTTTTCATGTATGGCATTATTTCCATATTTTCTAATGATATGAAATACGTCCATATATAGATCGGAAGAGCA
>CAQTPN010000257.1 GCA_948888345.1 uncultured bacterium
ATTATTAATTGGTTTCAGATGTATTGAGGCATTGGGCGCTTCTGTCATGCTTTCAAATTCTCAGGCAATTATTGCAAGTATATTTAAAAATGAAAGACGCGGAAAAGCTTTAGGCTTAAACGGATGTATAATTGCGGTGGGTGGTATGAGTGGTCCGGCTCTCGGAGGTGTGTTGATAAATTCTTTCGGCTGGCGTTCGGTGTTTTTCCCTTGTATTCCTATTGCAGTAATCGGGGCGTTTTATGCGTACAGAATGCTTCCAAGAACTGTTAAAATAGATATTAAAAATTTTAAATTTGATTATAAAGGCTTTATATATTTTACAGTCAGCCTTTTTGCATTGCTTCTGGCAATTTCTGAGGGGCATGCGTGGGGATGGAATTCTTTAAAAATTATTGCACTTGGCGTTATTGCTTTTGTTTTTGGTGCGTTGTTTTATATACGTGACCATAAAATCAATTATCCGCTTATTAATTTTTCGTTGTTTAAAATAAAAGAATTCACTTTTGGAAACCTTGCCGTTATGACATCATATATGGCAATGTTTACAAACAGTATCCTTCTACCCTTCTTTTTGCAAGAAATTTTGAGATATAATCCGCTTGTAACAGGGCTTTTAATTTTGCCTTACTCAATTACCCTGTCGGTAATCGCTCCAATCAGCGGAAGGTTATCAGGCAAATACGGAAGCCGTTATTTAACAATTGCAGGACCTATTATATATTGTATTGCTTTATTAATGTTTACTTTATTCGGCAAAAATGTTTTAATATGGCAAATTGTCCTTGCTTCGGGAATAATGGGTATAGGAAACGGTTTGTTCCAATCTCCTTCTAATAACGCAATTATGACAAGTGTTCAAAAATCTGAACTCGGAATTGCCTCAGGAATTCTTGCGCTTTCACGTAATATGGGTAATATACTTGGAGTAGCAGTTACTATTACACTCTTTGAAACATTCAGAAATATGTTTTTGCATAATGGAAAAGTTTATCAAACGGCATTTTTATATTCTTATCGTATAACAATGTGTTTTGGTATTGCGTTCGGTTTAATGTGTTTGAGTTTTGCTTACATTGCATATAAAAAAGAAAACTAACAAAAAAGACCGCTATATGCGGTCTATTCTAATAATGCTTCAAGCAATTCTGCATTTCTTGCAGAGGTTGTTGATTCTCGAACTTTCTGTTTGTAAATATAAGTTCGTAGTGCTTCCCTGATTAACTCACTGCGAGAACGGTTTTCTCCGTCTGCAACTTGATCAATTCTTTGTAAAAACTCTTCGGGCATTGAAATCAAAACTCGTGCCATATATTCTCCTTTGCTTTATTCTCACAAATCTCTTATGTTTATATAAAAACAATTTGATTTAAAAAAGTGCTATTTTTTATCTAAAAAATATATACTATTTTTCTAAAGTCACTAATATAAATACTTTCAGCCTATATTGTTTCTTAATAATTCTTAATCTTTTGTCTAAATTATAATTGTTAATTACTTTACATCACACTTGGTTTGCGCTAATATAAAAGAAAATTACAGAGAGTGGAGTGTCCTAAATGAGATATAAGAGGATTTTATTAAAGATAAGCGGTGAAGCTTTATTAGGTGAACAGCAGTTCGGTATTGACCAGAACCCTGTTAAGATGATTGCTGAGGAAATTCAAAAAGCAAGAGAACTTGGTGCAGAAATTGCTGTTGTAGTTGGCGGCGGAAATATTTTCAGAGGCATGAAAAATAGTGCCAAGTTAGGAATGGACCAGGCTTCAGGTGACTATGTCGGTATGCTTGCAACTGTTATGAATGCCATAGCGCTGCAAAGTGCATTAAATCAAATGAATATTCCATGCCGTGTTCAAAGTGCTATTGCTATGAACCAAATTGCTGAACCTTATATTAGACACAGAGCAATTAGACACCTTGAAAAAGGCAGAGTGGTTATTTTTGCAGCAGGTACAGGCAATCCGTTTTTTACTACGGATACCGCCGCAGCTTTAAGAGCTTCGGAAATAAATGCAGAAGCTATGCTTATGGCTAAAAATGGGGTTGACGGAGTTTACACAGATGATCCGAAAATTAATCCAAATGCCCAAAAATTAGATAAAATCAAATACGATGATATTATTATTAACGGATTGAAAGTAATGGATACATCTGCGTGCACGTTATGTAAACAAAATAATATACCTATTGTGGTATTTGATTTTGATGCAAAAGATGCTATTACAGATATTTTGCACGGTAAAGAGATAGGTACGTATATTAATTAATAATAAAAGAGAAAAACGGGAGCGAGCGAAAGTGAGCGACTGACCATGATATAAAAAATCCGACCAATGTCGGCGGAAAGGGTAAAACTTCCTACAAAATATTTAAAGTCCGATTGATGTCGGCAGAAAGGGTATAAAAATGAGTGAAGCGTTAGATGAATTATTTTTGTTTGGCGAAG
>CAQTPN010000258.1 GCA_948888345.1 uncultured bacterium
TTATATTGCGCTCAATATCATCAAGCTTACTTTGTTCTTTAGTTAGATTTTCATTAGCTTTTTCAAGAGCCTCTTCTTTTTCTTCAAGCTCTTTTTGCTTTTCTTCAAGAAGTGCCTTCTTTTCTTCAAGTTTTGCTTTTTGAGTTTCTATATCTTTTTTAATTTGTTCAAGTTCGGATTTTAATTTTTCAACTTCTTTGTCAAGCGTCTTGGCTTCATCCAGCGTTTTAAGATTTTCACTTTCTGTACCGGTTTGTGCAGTGCTTGTTTCCTGAGCTTTTTCAAGGTCGTCAATTGTTAATGAACCATCTAAAAGTCCTTTAAATACATCATCGGCTTCTGCAATTTTTGTAATCATATTTTCGCTTAAGCCTAAGATATCTGCAGCCTCATCGGCAAATCCTGCAACTTCGTTGTCTTCCTGCCCGAAAAGATTAAGTAATTTTTGAGCATCTGCATCATTATTCATAACCGTTTGCAGTGCATTTAATTGTGCATCGGTTAAAAATTTACCTGCTCCATCAACATTTAATGACATAGTTCATCCTTTCTTAAGCTTTTTTGGCCGGTTAGTTCCTTGTATAGCTTAGTTATCGGTTTGCTTTTGTTAAAACTTTATAATTTGTAAAGAAATGTTAATGGAATTTTATACAAATAAAAAACACGATACCAAAATGATACCGTGTTTTAAAACTTTTTTTGAGTTTATTTTAAAGGGCATTAAAAATGTCTTTTAATTAAACCGTCAAAGCCTCTGCCATGGCGAGCTTCATCTTTTGCCATTTCATGAACTGTATCATGAACTGCATCATAGCCTAATTCTTTAGCTAATTTTGCAAGCTGTAATTTGCCGTCGCAAGCACCGAATTCAGCATCAGCTCTTAATTTTAAGTTTTCTAATGTTGATGGAGTTACAACTTCGCCAAGCAATTCTGCAAATTTTGCAGCGTGTTCAGCTTCTTCAAATGCATATCTTTTATAAGCTTCTGCTACTTCAGGATACCCTTCTCTGTCAGCCTGTCTGCTCATAGCAAGGTACATACCTACTTCTGTGCATTCGCCCATAAAGTTAGCTTTTAAACCTTCAACAACTCTCGGGTCTAAATCTTTTGCAATACCGATTTTGTGTTCATCAGCGTATTGCTTGTTGCTTCCGTCCATTTTGTTAAATGTTGTAGCATTGCACATGGGGCATTTAGCCGGTTGAGTGTCAGCTTCTACTGTATAGCCGCATACTGTACAAACAAATTTTGCCATAATTCTTTTTCCTTCTTTCTTCTTATATTCTCTATTGTTTTTCAAACATATCTTTGCCTACCGCACAAACAGGGCAAACGTAATCTTCCGGTAATTCTTCAAACGGAATATTATCATGTTCTGCCGGGTCATAAACATACATACATGCTGTGCAAACGTATTTATCCATAATTTTCTCCTCCTGATTTTAAATAATGCAGCCAAACGAGCATGATTTATTATAAACCATGTTATCATAAAAAATGCAATTGCACTTTTAAAATAAGAATAAAGACAAAAGATTTTAACAAAACATTTCAGCTAACTTTTAGAAAATACTGGAAAGGAGGCGCAATGTTAGTTGAAATCACAGCAGAAGAACTAATGCTTTTAATAACATTAGTTCTTATCATCAAATCCCGTTAATTCGGGTAGTTCGGGTGTTCGCTGCACCCGCGCCTTTATTCTTTTTTTACACCTATCTATATTTTAAACTATTTTAATTCTTTTACAAGTGCAAAATATTATATACATTTACATTTTGTAAATATAAAATAAATCGTTATAATTATTAATTATGCCGGTTGATATTTCTTATGATTACATTGCTCTTTATAAAACAATAGATGAGGTTTTGCCCTATAAACAATATAATAGCGGGGCAAAAGCCGGCGACAGTGCGCTTTATTTAAATAAAAAAGTGAATACAAATCCGATTTTAAGGCTTGAATACGATATTTTAAATAAAGAAGGCTTCGGGCTTAAAAAGGGTTTTTATGAAATTCGCCCTGATATGGATTACAACTATTTAATGTTTATCCAATCCGGCAAAATTAAGGCCAAAATTCCCGTTATAAAAAATGAAAGAATATCGGATTATGGCAACGATTATGAATGGCCCGATAAGAAAAAGAAGGGAAAAAACCATCCGAATTCAAACGGGCAGAGAATAACAGAAGAAAATACCGTCGTATCTCCCGAAAAATTTACTCCGAAATTTTCAGAAAAAGAAAAGAAAAAGCGGGAGAGAAAATATAAAAAAGGAATTGACCCTGCTGAATATATTCATTCTGAAACCAGACTTGAATATGATACTAAAACCCAATCATATATTGTTATCTGGGAGAAATACAATACAAGGGTAACCGGGGTCTTAAAGATGAAGTGATTATACAT
>CAQTPN010000259.1 GCA_948888345.1 uncultured bacterium
AAGGTGAACTATGAGAGTTAAACGCGGAAATGTTTTAAGAAAAAGACATAAAAAGATTTTAAAATTAGCTAAAGGCTTTATCGGCGCAAGAAGCAGAATTTTTAAAGTAGCAAATCAAGCTGTTATGAAAGCTTTGAAATATGCTTATCGTGACAGAAGAGTCGTAAAAAGGAATATGAGGTCTTTATGGATTGTCAGAATTAATGCTGCAGTTCGTGAATACGGCTTAACTTATTCTAAATTTATGAATCTTCTTAAAAAAGCTGATATTCAAGTAAACAGAAAAATGCTTGCCGAGCTTGCTGCAAATGAGCCTGAGGCATTTAAAGTAATTATTGATACAGTTAACGGTTAATTAATAATTAGCTTTGTTTAGATTTAAAACCCTTGATTTTCAAGGGTTTTTTAATGCAACAAAATGTGGTATAATGATACTTATGGATAATGAGTTTGAAAAAGAAAAAATAGGATTATTAAAAACAGAGATGAACCAGCTGTGGAACGCCGCTTTTATTACTTTGAGCGGTGCAATTGCATTCTTATTAGGCAGGGACACTTGCCTGCATATAATACTTGGTGTTCTTGGGGTTTTTATTTATAGCTATGGTGTTTGTGCATGCTTATATGATTAGAAGAACGGAAGCCACCAAATTAATTAACTGTTTAAAGGGGGAACACAACCATGTTTGAAAATGTTGGTGAAATAATTGCCATTATATCTATGATTACTATGGGTACTTATATTTTTTATACGTTTAATAAACAGGATAGAGAATCAGGGCTTTTTGAATACGCAAAGAAAAAAGGCAAATAATCACCACAGCTGCATTTTATTTTTTGTTATGTTTTTAATCATCTCGCGAAGCTCCAGATGCTGTCTTCTTGTAGTTTCATTTATATAAAGTATTTTAAAATATTCTTTCTTTTGCCGGATTTGTCTCTTTAATTCTTTTATATCGTCTTCAATGAAGGCCTTATTTTTTTTAAGCTCTTTTTTGCATTGTCTTTGATACCATTTGCATTCCACCAAATTCAGCTCATCCTCTCTTAAAAGATTTGCTTCAAGCTTTAAAGAGATGGGTCTTAAAATATTGTATTCCATTTCATTGATTTTATTAAATTTTTTAAGTTCTTTTTCATTTAAATTGATAGAATCGATTTCTATATAATTTTCCTGCCTGTATTCAAGGGGTTTTCTCTGTAAGGGTGCCTTTTTTGCAAATACAGTCGGATTAAACACAAAAAAACAAGCTACAGTTATCAGAAAAGGCAGAAATTTTTTCATTTTTAATTAAGACCCCAGTTTATATTCGTATCCCAGATATGGTCATTATAATATTTAATATCTTTTGGCGGCTGTTTCATTTTTGATGTATCTATCTCTTTTCTTACAAGAAGGACAAAATAATCACTTGCTATTGCAGGTTTCCAGCCTTCTTTTGTAAGCCTTGTAAAGAATGTACCAAAAGTTTTTTCAAGAATTATATAATCAATATGCTGCTTGTAGAATTCTTCCTTCCAGCCTTCGCCTACATACATAACATGCATATTGCTTAAAAGTTTTGGGTCATACACTTCTTCATATCTTCCATCCATATATATGAAATTATTGGGATATAATTTATATGCAAGGTAGCTTCCAAAGTGGAAATTGGCTAACAGATTGCCTTTAAGATTGTTTATTTTCAAATATTCCGCTTCAATATAAGGGTATCTCATTACATTGCATTTAGGTTTTATAACATGGGTTGTATAACAAAATGACATTATAATAAGGAGAAAGAGAAAAATTTCCTTAAGATTATTTATTAAATTCGGAAGTTTTTTATTGAACATTTTGTAGATGTCATCATATAAAAAGACAGCTGCTGTGAATGCAAAAAACGGAATAAGTCTCAAAGCTTTTATTGATAGTAAAAACATAACAATAAGAACAAGTGCTTTTGTTTTATCTATTGAGTTATAAAGGGTTATAATTTTATCCTTGAATGATTTTGCATCTATTTTTAAATATTTTTTTGTTAGTATTGTAAGGCCTAAAATTACAACGGATGTCATCCAAAGTTTATATTTTAAAAACCTTGCAAGATGAATATCATGGAATATTGATACCCATTCGGTGATTTCAGGACGGCTCATTGTTATGGCATAGAATAAGAAATAAACATATTTTGGGCCGTAAGGGTTAATAAACATTGCGACAACTGATGCTATACCCGTATAAATATAGGGCTTATACGGTTTTTTATTTAAAAATTCCCCCGTCATATAAAGGAAAAGAAGCCCAAGCCCCGTAAAGCAGCCGCCATGGATATTTGCCCACATAATTATTGATACCGGCAAAATCCAGAGGATTTTATAATTATTTTCAAGTCTTGATTTTTCAAGCGCATAAAACCAGAGCATAAAGA
>CAQTPN010000260.1 GCA_948888345.1 uncultured bacterium
ATATTATAACCTTGCAAAAATTCAGGAATCTTATAAATATTACAATGATGCAATGTCCACTTATGAAAAATTGCTGGATATAACCCCAGAAGATTATGAAAGCATGTACAATTTTGGTAATCTGCTGTATAAAAGGGGGTATTTAAAGAAATCTTTAACTTATCTTGACAGAATTCCAAATTATTCCGAATACTATGAACAGGCTGAAAAATTAATCGCCATTGTTGAAAAAAGACAGGTAGAGGTTGCCGAAGAACTTAAGCTTAAAGAAGAGGCCCTGAAAAGAAGTTCTTTGCTTGAAACAATCCAAGCACCAACCGGCGTTGCGGCTGATAAGAACGGAAATGTCTATATAGCAAGTTTTTCGCAGAATGCTGTCTATAAAATTACTCCGCAAAATGTAAAAACAACTTTTGTTGGCCCTAATAATTTAAGCGGTCCCGTGGGTATTGCAATTGATGAAAATAATAATGTTTATATTGCAAACTATACAAAAGGAAATGTTGTAAAAGCAGAGCCGGACGGTAAAACCACGGTTTTATTGCTTGTTAAAAAACCGTACTGCTTAAATGTTGACAATCAAAACAAAAAACTTTTAATCACAGAACAGGAAAAAAACACTGTGATTAAATTTGATTTGAATTAGTTTTGAAAATATTAACGGTTGTAAAATTTGTGTTAAATGTATAGCAAATTTTAACACTTCTGTTGTTTTTAATAATATAGAGTTTTATAAAAAGGTAATAATGAACATAGGTTCCGTAACCGCAGATTTTAAGCAGGCTTATAATAAATATCAGAATTCAAAAATCGGCAAAGCTACAAACGTTATAGTGGGTGCTTCCATGATTGGCGAAACGGCAACGCTTGCAAAAGATGTTTTTGTAAATTCAAAAGCACATAAGGCAACGAAAGCGGATTATCTTATCCTTGCCGGTTTTTCATTGCTAACCGCATTAATTATTGGCGGAGATATCCTTTATTATAAAAAACATAAAAATAATGAAACCCCGCAGCAATAAATAAGATTAAAACTATTGCAGCTTAAGCTATTTTTAAGGTACAGCCAAGCTCGTTCAAAATCTTTGCAAGGGTTCTGATTTTTGGCTCTTTTTTGCCGTTGATGATGTCATATAATCCCATTTTGCTTAAATCAACCTTTCTTGCAAAGCCTTGAATTGTGTCTCTTGATTTAATTACAAGTTCAAGAGAACGGCAAAAAACGTTAAAATCTCCATCTTCAAGATATTCTTCAAATGCAAAATTTAAGTAATCTTTTAAATCTTCTTCTGTGTTAAATATTTCGCAAAAGCCTTCTTCAAAGGATATACAATTTTTATATTTTTTTTCAGTCATTATTATTTTGTCTCCAAATTTCTAAATATTCTTTAGCTTTTTTAATGTCTTTGCTTTGAAGCTTTTTATCACCGGCACAAAGTAATAATACTACTATATTGCCGATTTCAGAAAAATAAATTCTATATCCTGAGCCAAAATTGAATTTAATTTCTGAAATATCTTCATCAAGTATTTTGCAGTCACCAAAATTATCATTTTCTGCAATTCGTGTTAAGCGTCCGGTAATCCTTCTTGCAAAAGACCTGTCAAGACTCTTAATCCATTCAATTACAGGTATTTTACCATTTGTGTGCTGATAATATTTTATTTCCTTCATATCTTGATAGTAAACTATAGTTTACTATTTGTCAATATTACCCGCCCTGTACAAAACTATTCCCTTATCAGTTTTTCAAGCTCTTTTATTGTATTTTGGAGAGTTTTATCTGTCAGAAGGTCTTTTTTTAATTTATTATATGAATAAAGAATTGTTGTGTGGTTTTTATTAAAAATTTCCCCCGTTACAGGAAAACTTGTATCCAGTAATTCTCTTACAAAATAAATTGCAGCCTGCCTCGCCTCTTTAACTTCCTTTGAGCGCGCTGTTGATAAAATATCTTTTTTTGTGACGCTAAAATATTCAGCACACTTATCAATAATAAGTTCAGGAGTAATCTTTTTTGAATTTTCCCCGATTCCTAATATTTCTTTTGCACTCTCAACCGTAAGTTCAACCCCTTTAATTGAAGCATATGCGCTTACCTTATTATACGCTCCTTCAAGTTCGCGTACATTGTTATCAAAATTTTCGGCAAGAAATTCGGCCACATCTTCCGTTATTTCAAAATTAGACCTCAAAGCGTGTTTTTTTATAATCTCAACCCTTGTCTGAAAATCGGGAACAAGTATATCGACAGATAAACCCCATTCATATCTGCTTTTTAACCTGTCGGGCGTATTGGTGAAGCTTGAAATGGGTCTGTCTGATGCAAATACTATCTGTTTTCCAAGGTGAAAAAGCGCATCAAATGTATTAAAAATTTCTTCTTCGGTTCTTTTTTTGCCTT
>CAQTPN010000261.1 GCA_948888345.1 uncultured bacterium
GAAATTAAAGAAGAAGGCAGAAAACATTACAGACAGTATCACAGACCCCAGGGGCCCGAAAATTTCGGGCACAGACCCCCTATGCGCGACCATAGATACAATCCTGCACCTGTGAAGAAATAAAAGAATATACCAGTGTTTGCCGGCGGAGAATTTATTTTTCCGCCGGTATTTTTTTGAATATTATTAAGCAAATTGCAAACATTTTAAAAATATAATATAATCTATTTGGAATTTATGAACGGAGATTTTTAATGAGATTAAATTTTTTCAATAAAACGGGTAAAAGGACGGCAAAAAAGGCTTTTACGCTTGCCGAATTAATGATTGTACTTGCGGTTTTAGCAGTGATTGCGGCAGTTTTAATGCCAACCGTATTTAATTCTATGCCTGATGAAAACAGACTGAAATTCAAAAAAGGCTACTATACCTTAAAAAGAACGATTGATGCGCTTGTAAACTCTGATGCTTACCAAAATACGGGCGGAAAATTCGGTGAAATGCTTGACAGTGCCGATGATAAACCTTCTTTTGCAGGCACATTGCAGGATGGCGATGACGGCTCAATATATTTCTGTGTTCAGTTTTCTGAAATGTTAAACAGCACAGAGGCTCAGTGTACAACTTTCTTAAGTTCATTGCAGAACGGCGTTGTTGCAACAAATTTTGAAGCTACAACTTTCCAGGAAGGTAACAGGGCAATTGATGCAAAATGCGAAGAAACATTCTTGTGGGGCGGGGATAATACCGTAAATATTAAAACACAGGACGGTATTTACTGGGCACTTCCTAAAGATACATTTTCCGGTGTAAAAGGCTCTACAAAGATGACAAATATTACAAATTATAATACAATTCCCGCGTATTATGCTGTTATTTGTATGGATGTTGACGGACAGGGCGGCGAAAAAGCCTTCGGGTTCGGCATTAGAAGAGACGGTAAGGTTGTAGCAGGCCAGCATGCTAAAGAATGGCTTCAAGAAGGTACAACAAGCACCCTTCCTGATGCGGATTAGTTTTGAATTAGAAAGTTTATAAAATGGAAAATTTAGCTACTATAGGTGTTTTCGGTGGTTCAGGATTTTATTCTTTTCTGGAAAATGCCAGAGAAATAACAATTGAAACGCCATACGGGCACACAAGCGATAAAATAACCATAGGAGATGTGGCCGGAAAGAAAGTTGCTTTTATGCCAAGGCATGGAAGAAATCATTCTATAACTCCTGAAAATGTAAATTACAGAGCAAATGTCTGGGCTATGAAACAAATCGGCTGCAAGAGGGTGATAAGCCCGTGTGCCGCAGGGTCTTTGCAAAAGCATATAAAACCCGGGGATATTGTTTTTTGTGACCAATTCGTTGATTGGACATTCGGCAGAAGAAAGGATACTTTCCTGGAAGGTCCCCTTGTAACTCATATAAGTGCTGCTGACCCTTATTGTGCTAATTTTAGAGAAATTGCAATTAAATCGTGCGAAAAATTAGGATTTAATTTTCATAAAAAAGGAACGGTTGTTGTAATAAACGGGCCAAGATTTGCAACAAAGGCTGAGAGCAAGTTTTTCACATCTCAAGGTTTTGAAGTAATTAATATGACACAGTATCCTGAAAGCTACCTTGTAAAAGAGATGGATATGTGTCCTTTAAATATTTCTTTAATAACTGATTATGATGCGGGACTTGTATCGGATAGCGAGCCTGTATCTCATGCAGCTGTAATGGAAGTGTTTAAAAACAATATTGAACATTTAAAAGAGCTTCTTTATGAAATTATTGCAAATGTTAAAGAAGAAGAATGCGTGTGTCACAGCACACTTAAAAATTCCAGAGTTTAATATTATTTAATATTTTTAAATGCCTGCCTGATTTATGGCGGGCATTTTTATATTGCTCCATTGAGGCTTGACATGGGCTTTAAGATGATTATATGATAGTTTTATCAGGATAAAGAGGAATAAAAAAGTGATATCATACGGAGTTTATCAGCTTTTTAATTTAATAATGTTTTTGATGCTTATTAAGGTTTTATTGAGCTGGTTTCCAAATATAGACTGGTTTAGGGAGCCTTTTTGCTCTTTGAGAAAATTTACTGATATTTTCTTTCTGCCCTTTAGAAAGATAATTCCGCCAATCGGAATGATAGATTTTTCACCAATAGCTGCTTTTTTAGTTATGAGTATTTTGCAAAACGGGATATACAGGCTTCTTGTGGTTCTCGGGCTTTAAAATTTTATTATAAAAATGAGATTTTAATACTTGCATAATGAGTTTTTTTCTGGTAAATTAATGTCTGTAGTTTAATATTATTTAACTTTTTCAAGTTAAATTTTATTGAATTTTGAAAAATTATGCGCCTGTAGCTCAGCTGGATAGAGCAACTGCCTTCTAAGCAGTAGGTCG